>DATJBJ010000018.1:0-50112 GCA_035515395.1 Methanoregula sp.
CCGTTGGTCTGGATCATGAACCGTCCTGGTGCTTCCTGCACCATCTTCCCGATGATATCTGCACGGAGCAGGGGCTCACCCCCGTAAAACGTGAGTGTCGGCGAGGGGTCTCTCCCGAGAAAACGGTAGAGTTCGGAAAGGTCAACCGAGAGTTCGGCGGGGAGATCTGGATCGATCTCAACAATCTCCTGGCTACCATCACCCGCAGGTTCATCGAACGCCTTCGCCCGGCAGTAGCTGCAGCAGAGGTTACAGTCATCGGTCAGAATGAGGTGGAAGTGCATGGGAGATCCAGAATAGCATGGGTCACGGCAGATCATAAATCCTTAAGAACCTGCAGGACGGTTTGATTTTTGGGAACCTTCCGGATGAACATATCGTCGGCAGGCCGATGATCTCCCCGAACAAATGAACGATTCGTTCCGGATCATCTGACCATCCGGGAAGTTGCGGCGGGCAGCCGGTGCGGCGTGAGGATAAAAACCTGCAGGAGACGCGCTCATTCTTCCGGTGATCCTGACAGCGGCGGCTGGAATTCTGCCCCTTATAAACCCGAATCAGCCCAAAAGGGACGTTTTAATGACGAATTAAATCGGCGCCATTAGTGCGCTGCAATGACCAAAATACCCTTGTACATACCCCAAAAAATCAAACTTCGACGGTCTTTCGACGGAAACCTTTTATATTATCAGGCGTTAACTCTCATTATCAAAACCCGATTGTGGTTTTGAGGTGTTTAAATGGGAACCAAAATTGGAAAAGAAAAAATCCAGCGTGAAAAGGGATACCTCTACTTCATCGGCAAGGACGGATACGTCTGGGCAGCCCCGATGAAGCACAACAAGACCGGCAGGAAGAAGAAAGTCGGTACTGAGAAGGTAGCCAAGGAAAAGGGCTTCATGTACTACATTGGCAAAGACGGATTCGTCGCAAAAGCCAAGATGAAGAACGCATAATATTACCTTTCCTTTTGCACGCAGACCGCCGGGTAAAAAATCCCGGCGGACTGCACATAGTATTTTCCTGACGGAGGAGTTTCTCGATCTTGGATCAGGGACTCTACCATACAATCCGGCTTCCTTCGTTTTGTGCTGCCAAGATCGTTCCAATCTTTTTAAACGGTTTGTCGCTCTTAATTGCCGGTGCCGCCTGAAAACGGATGGGCCCGTCGTGATTCGAACACGAGATCTTCGCCGTGTGAAGGCGACGTCATAGCCAACTAGACCACGAGCCCCCAGTGCATCGACCGGGAATCGAACCCGGGCTATAGGCTTGGAAGGCCTAAGTCATGCCTCTAGACCATCGATGCGATGCTTTACCATTTTGGAGAGCAGGAGTATTAAGGGTTTCTTTGAAGAAAGACCGGCGTTCAATCAGGGACCGGATGGCTCAGATCTGGCAAACAGCAGCCATAAACAACCGAGGGATACAGGAAACGAGGAGGGTGTTCACACCGTGATACAGCGTCAGATATACTCGTCACGTTTTGGGACGATTGGCGTATCTTTCTTCCAGATTTTTATGTCGCGTGCCCTGTCGAAATAAAATTTCGATTGTTCTGATTTGCCCATTTCCTTCATGCAGACGCCGATGTGGTTCCAGGCATTCGCATTGTTCGGCATCTGGTTGACGACCATCTGGAACGTCTTTACCGCCGAATCGAGATATTTGTTGCTCATGTATAATACCCCAATTGTCTCGAGTGTCTCGCCAAGGTTAAAAAGCATCTCCGGATTTTCCGGTGCCAGCTCGACCGCCCGAAGGAGAGACTTGAGAGCTTCAGAATGGTCGTTAAGGGCGCGGAAGCAAAGACCCCGGTCACTCCAGACAAAAGCGAGTTTGGGGTCGATCTTGAGCGCCTGATCAAAAGCCTCGATCGCGGCGTGGTAGTCCATATTCTTCGTATATTCGGTTACGCCTTTTCGGTAGTGAACGATCGCCTTGCCGAGGATACGGCCAAAGAGTCTGCTTTCGGGAGCAGTCCTGCCCTCCTCCTTTTCATCCCCTTTCGGAGCCTCCGGGTGTTCTCTCGAGAGAGGCACATCACCAATCGTGGAGGTGATGTCGCGGATCGCTCCTACCGCCCCAATGAAGTTTCCCTTGCTGTCGTAAGCAGGCATCGCCTTCATCCAGAGCGTCCACGGGCTCTTATCCGGCCTTGTTCCGGTAGTAACTGCGATGATCGGCCCCTTCTTTACCCTGTTCACTATCATGTACTTGTGATCGATTATTTCCCCGTCCGGGGCGAAGATAAGGTCCACCAGCATCTTCCTCTTCCTTCCGAAGAAAGGTTCTGCATAGGCAAAATCCCCTTTGCCAAGGATTCCTTTTGCAGAGACGTCGGTAAGCTGCTCCATTGCGTCGTTCCATGCAATGACCTTTCCCTCGTGATCGATCGCGAAAGAAGGGTCGGAAGCAAAATTGATCATATCGCCAATAATTTTCTGGGTTGAGCCGTGTGCACGCCCTGCAAAACGGCGTTCCACCCCCCGTTTAACCATATCAGTGATCTCGCGGAACTGCCGTCGGGGGTCGTCGTCTTTTTTGATGAAGAAATCGGCTCCATTGTTCAGGGCCTCTATCACTGTATTTTCCCCCCCGGCACCGGTAAAAATTATTACAGGGGTGGTATCGCCGTGCGACCGGATTAGCTTCAGGAACGCGATCCCGTTGATCTCGGGCATTTCATAGTCAAGGATAATTGCATCGAACGATTTGTCGGCGAGCATTCTCAGCGCTTCCTTGGCGGATGGTGCGGCCTCAATAGCGATCTCACTCGACCGTCTGGAGAGGAGAACCATCATCTCGAGAAGTGCCGGCTCATCGTCAACAAGAAGCACTGAATACATGAGTGAAGCCTGATTAATAGTGAAAACAGTTGCTGACCATATTAAATTACTGATAATTTTTCTGACGTACGGGCATTCATCAATAAACCTTTGATGGGGATGAAATAAGCCGATTCGCCGGTTATCCCGTTCGTATCTGATGGGCCTGGAGCCGGGATCGCGCAGACGGAATGCGGGATGGGTTTTATCTTGAGAAAAGTTCCCGTCGAAAAAAGTGTGGGATGATTAGTACCCGCGGATCTCGGCCTCGACTTTTTCGAGATTTGCGATCCGTTTATCCAGCGGCGGATGGGTAGAGAAGAGCTCCATAATGGTATTGCCGGATAGTGCCGGGATTATAAAGAATGCATTTGCGCCTTCGACTCTGGCTTTTGCCTCAACCGGTACAGAGTCCATCCTGCCGCTGATCTTATTCAGCGCCGAAATGAGTGCCCTTGGGTTCCGGGTTATGAGTGCGCTGCCGCGATCAGCAGCGAATTCGCGGTAACGCGATAGCGCCATGATGAGCAGGGTTGATACGAACCAGACCACGATGGATACAATCCATACAACGATCCAGCTCCCGCCGTCGCGGTTGCGCCCTCCGAATAGGGCAGAGAAGAAGAAACTCTGCATGATCATCGAGGCGATCATCGCGATGAAGCTTGCAACCGTCATCGTCAGGATATCCCGGTTCTTCACATGGGAGAGCTCGTGGGCGAGCACCGCCTCGAGTTCGTCCCGGGAGAGGAGGCGTATGATCGAGTCTGTCACCGCTACTACTGCATGCTTCGGGCTCCTGCCTGTTGCAAATGCATTCGGAACCGGACTCTGCATGATCGCGATCTTCGGAAGAGGAAGATCTGCTTCCCTGCAGAGTTTTTCCACGGTCATGTGAAGTTCCGGATATTCATCGGGTTCAATCACCCGCGAGTGGGTGCTCCACAGGACCAGCTTGTCGGAGAAGAAATACTGGACAAGCCCCATGCCAACTGCGAGGATTACTATCAGCCAGACATTGGCAAAAAATGCCCAAAGTATCGTCATGAAGACGAGGTAGAGTATGAACAACAGGAACATTGTCAGCCAGACCCTGCCTGTCAAACCCCAGTCACGTTTCCATTCCATAATTGCTACATGTTGGTAATATCCGCTCTTAAACCATTCGTAACCAGCAAAACCACAAATTTGTTCAGCCGAGGGAAAAACCCCTCTTTTTGTTGCGTTCTGCTTCTCCGGAACGAAGGGATGTCAATCCAAAAACTATTATTCAGCCAACATCAGACGGGTAGTCATGGCTGAAGTCGATCCTGAGGCGTTGGCTGACGTGGCATACGGCATCTTCGAGCACCTCCTGACACGGGGGCTCCGCGAAGAAGGCAAGTACCTGTATGCCTTGGTTGAGGGGGGGGTAGACTTCAGACCGGATCTTGTGGAAATTTTCGGGAAATTCTCCCGCGAATACCCCCAGCTCGCCGATGCGATGCTAAAGAGGTTCTCCGATATCGATACGATTTATGCGATGCTGAAGGGTGGGGAGGGCGTTCTCCCCTCAAAGACTACGCAGATGTATTGGATTGTCCAGGATGCACCGGGGAGTGCCCCGGAAGCCACTGAGGATGAAAAAGCCGGCAAATGGCTGATCTTCCAGGAACCTTCCATGACAGATGATGCATGGAAAAAGGTCCGTGATGCCACCGTTGCTCTCACGCTGGGGATATCTGCTAAGGTGAGCACGGCAAAGCCCAACCCGGATTCGCGGGACAACCGGAAGGTAATCTATGTGTATACTAGGGACTGGGCTGACGAGGCGGACGTGATGCGGGTCCGGGAAATGCTCCGCACTCTCGGGTTCACCGAACGTATCGGCTACAAACGCAATATCGAAACATTCGCAGGTGAGTACGCGAAGAAAGGCAAGCGGGTAACCTATTATTCGGCCTGACCGTCTTTTCTGGAGGAAGAATTTTTTTTGAATCCCAATAACCTGATAAAAACCCGTGTCTAAAAAAAAACGCTTTTTCCGGGCAAATGCATATCCCCGAACAGCCTTGAAATTTTCTGACCGTATTTTCAGGCCAGAAACCGAAGGCAGATCGCCTAAGAATCACACAGGGGATCCCGCGAATCCTGAAAAGCCGGGCGAACCGGCTCAAAAGAGAATCGGTATTACAGGGTTTACGCTTTACGTTCCTTGTTCTTCGGCCTGAGGTTCTGGTATCCGCACTTGCGGCAGCTGGTTGCGCGTATTGCATTGCGGGCGTTACAGTGCATACAAATTTTTACATTAAGTAAACGGGCTTCGGCTTCAGGAAACTTTGCCATAAATAAAACACTCCTGTCTGCCCTTATAACAAAGCTGTAGGATCTCTTAACGGTTTGCGTTCCGGTGTTTCAGCCGTTCCTTGCCCTGAACCAATCACGAAACAGGGAGAGCGCCTTGGCACGGTGCGATACCCTACTCTTCTCCGCCAGGGGAAGCTCTGCGAGCGTCGTCTCGCCGTACTGGAAGATGGGATCGTACCCAAAACCTTCGCACCCCCGTGGGCCTCGGGCAATGGTTCCTTCGATCGTCCCCGAAAATACTTTCACGCAACTCTTATCTGCATAAGCAATGGCTGTAGTAAACCTGGCACATCTTTCTGCCTCTCCTTCCATGAGCCTCAGGATTCCTTCATAACCGATGGTGTGGAGTGCATATGCCGCGTACGGTCCCGGAAAACCGTTCAGGGCATTGACAGAGAAGGCCGTGTCGTCGACAACGACCGGAATACGGAGGGCATCGAAAGCAAACCGGGCTTTTCCTTCGGCAATCCTCTTTACGTCGTCAGAACGATATTCGGGAATATCGAGCGCGACATGCGAGACTTCCACGGTGCCGCCGAAGAATTCGGAGATCTCCTTTACCTTGTGTGCATTGGAAGTTACGATGGTCAGTTTCACAGATACCTACCCCGAAGTTCGATCTCCCGCTCCCGCCGGGCTACGTCGTCTGCACCGGGAAATGTTTCCCGGTATCCTGTTAAAAACGCATCCTCAAGTCCGGAAGCCCGGTCCGGGGCAGTGCCAGCAATCGTCTGGAAAAGGACATGGATGTCGACTCCCCTCTGCTCGATCTCGGTCGTGGCCTGCGAAAGCCCGAAATCTATCAGGACGGGTCTCCGGTCCGGCTCCCTGATAATAATATTTCCCGTGGTGAGATCGCCATGCATGATACCGGCGCTATGGAGCCTTCCAACAACCCGACCTGCCTCGCGTATATTCACAAAAGACAAATCATTGGTGAGCAGTGTTCCCGGTATCTTCTCCATTACGATGGTGTCCGGCAGAATGTCTTTTATTAACGGCGTGGGAACCCCGCCTTTCCGCGCAGAAGCCATCAGCCGTGCTTCCATCCTGGTCCTTTCAGCGATGAGGCGGCGGTCCAGTCCGGGCACACGGTATTTTTTTGATACTCTGCGTTTTTCGGCGGTCTTTTCCGAGAACGTGACGATTGCTTCCGCTCCCTGTTTCGTTCCGTAGATGCGGATTTGCGGGTTCTTGTCTGTCTCCCGGATGGCTACCGGGGCTCTCCAGGTTACTTCGACGTCGTCCGATCGGAACGAGGGGTTGACCTGCGATGATTCGACGGGCAGTGAAATCCCCTGTTCCAGCATCAGTCTGCCGGTATATGCAATCATGGCCCCGTTATCGCCGAGGTATTTTCTTTCGGGAACATGGAAAGCAGCCCCCCGGTCCTCGCACATGATCCTGAGCATATCCTGCAGGCGGCGGTTTGCGCCTACCCCCCCGACGAGAAGCACTTCGTCCTTTCCGGTAAGCGACATCGCGCGTTCCGTCACTTCAACGCACATTGCGAAAGCAGTCTCCTGGAGGCTGTAGCAGGCATCCTCAATTTTTGCCGGGGAATCCTTTGCCGCGGATACCAGTCCGGAGAAGGCGAGATCCATCCCCTTGACGGTGTAGGGGAGTTCGGTATAGTTCCCGGTCGTTGCGAGTTCTTCGATAAGCGGGCCGCCGGGATGGGGGAGATGTTTCGACCGTGCAAATTTGTCGAGTGCATTGCCCACACCTATATCGAGGGTCTCTCCAAATACCCGGTACCGCCCGTTGAGGTACCCGATAACCTGGGTATTTGCCCCGCTCGCATACAGCACGATCGGATCGTCGCAACCGGTCGAAAAGCGCCCGATTTCCACGTGTGCTATACAATGATTGACACCCACGAGCGGCACTTCGAGCGCCAGCGCAATCGCCCGTGCAGCAGTCGCTACCGTCCGGAGGCAGGGGCCGAGCCCGGGACCCTGCGAGAATGCAACCGCGGCTATTTTGCCGGGATCCCCCCCGACCACCGAACTGACAAGGCCCCGCATCGCGTTTGCATGGTGCTGGGCGGCTTCACGGGGATGGATCCCCCCTTTGACGGGTTTATAGGGTTCGGAAGCGAGTGCAACGAGATCGGTGTCAAAAAGAGCGGCACTGAGGTTCCATGCTGTCCCTTCGAGTCCCAGCACCTGCCCAAAACAAGGCATTGAATCTTATTTCTTGAATTCAGTATATCCGCACTTGCCGCAGGCGATCCGGTCCTTGTGGTCCGCCATCATGATGCCGGGTCCACAGCGCGGGCAGAACTTCTTGGAAGTCGTCACTTTTGTTCCTTCCACTTTATAGAATGCACTTCTCTGCGGGCCCTTTGCTGCCGCCTTCTTTGCCGCCGCCATGGTTATGCAGCTCCCTCTTCTTTGGGCTTCGGCATTCCGCGTGCTGACAGGTGTGCCCGTTCGGTTTTGTTCCGGCCCTCCTCGCTATCATAGATCCGTACCGCGCCGGTGATCTCCATTTTTCCAAAGCTGCTGTGGAGTGTGTCGAGGGTTACCTGCTGCTCTTTGATGTTGAGCATTGCGCAAAGTTTGCCGATGATCTGCATCCGCGAGGGAGTCGCTCCCTCGTATCTGAGGGTGAACTGGACCTCTCTCCGGGATAGAAGATCATTTCTCTTATCGCTTGTGATCTCAAAGTCCATCGATATCCTGTAATTATTGGAAACCGGGTTATTTAAAATATGACATTCACAGAAGATGCCTCGAAGGATGGCATCTCGACGACGGTCCCCGGATTAATTCACACGAATCCGGTCATCCGGGAGAAAATGATTGAGAAATGTGCGCGCGATCTTTTTTGCCTCGGCATTCACGGTACGGAGCACCACGCCTTTACCCGGCTGGCCGTACAGGATAATCGATCCTTCCGGCGCTGCCAGTACGAGAGGAATAACTGCGAGATCTTCCTCCCCTTCTACGACGATTGTTGCGGGAGGGTGCGCAACAGCATGCTCAAGGGCACGGGCGAGTTCGTCGGTTAACGTCCCAGCAGGATTTTTTACCCTGATGCATTCTCCCTGTACCGATGGGAGGCGGCGGCACGGTGTCCTCATAGAGTGACCGTCGATGACCGCAATTGCAGGAGTTATGCCGCGGGTCTGGAGATTGTGGGTGACCACGTCCCCTACCGAATATACGGTTTTACCAGTTATGCGGGGGAGTAATTCCCCGATTCCATGAAATAGTTCGCCAAATGGTTCTTTGAAGAGCCTGCGGTGCTCTTCAGGGAGAATGAGCATTCAGCGGACCTTCAGTGCGTAGCGGCCCGGCAGCTTGATGTTCATCCGTTTGGCCACTTCCGAATTTTCCGGGTCGATAATGACAAGGTAGCCGGACCAGTCTTCGCTCAGGTTCGAAGTTCCGCAGATGACACAGATCTCGCCGTCGACAACACGGTGGCAGTCCCTGCAGACTTTTCCTTGTTTCTTCTTATTCGCCGGAGGCATGTTCTTTTCTCCTCGACCTGCCCTTTTCCGGTGCCCGCTCCTTCACTGCGCCGGCAGGCTGGCTGGCCTTCTCCTTCTCTTTCTGCAGGTCTTCCTCGAGCCAGAGCGAGGTCCCGAGCCCTGCCTGTCGCATGGTCAGCCCGATCTTGCTGTCCCGGGGCTCCCGCTCGTTCAGGCTCAGCGTTACTACCCTGACCCGTACAACATCCCCAACGCCGATATAGCGCTTGGATTCCTGGCATATGAGGCGGGCGTTCTTCTCATCGTAATTGATGTACTCGTCAGAGATCTGGCTTACGTGGAGCATAGCATCTATCGGGCCGAGGCTCACGAAAGCCCCGAAACTCGTGGTCTCGACAACGAGACCCTCTATGACTTCCTGGAGGGCCAGCCTGAGGACCATTGCTTCAAATTTCACGTCATAGTAGACGCCACCGTCACCGGGCACCAGTTCCCCTTCGCCCACGTCCTGGACCTTTGTTACGCAGATGAAAATTCCAATCTCTTTATCGATACTGCCTTCAAGCTGCTCCTGGAGAACGTCGAGGATGACTTTTTCGAGTTTTTCTCCGAGCCGCTGGGGTGGCACCCGTACCTTGTCTTCAAGCATCAGTCTGTGATACATATGCTATCTCCGCAAAATCTCCAGTTTTTTCTGGCCCCTCATCGATATGACCCCTATCCCCTGTGCGAGCAGTGTTTCCCTGACACGGCGGTCGTTTGTTACGACCAGGCAGCCGTTCCGCACGGCGTATTCGACCAGTTGTTCATCGACGGATCCGGATCGCAAATCGCCGGACTCCACGACAGAACACCGGTCACTGAGTGCAAGCCCGCATTTTGCTGCTGCGCCGTCCCGTCCTTTTGCACGGGATAATCCGCTGAGTTCATGAACGACCCCCGAAAGAACTACCGGTTCGAACGCGCCGACAAGTTGCCGCAGTTCATCGAACAGGTCTATCCGGAACTGTGCCGGCATCATCAATGCATTGGCATCGAGGATGACCTTCACTCTCCCAGCACACCCATCCCGATTAACCGCCAGCGTGCTCCCACCTGCCGGCTGATAGCGATCCGGGAACCGATCTCGGCGCACACCGGCCGCTTCAGCTGAATTTCTACACTGTCTTTCTTCGTGTTGGTTACGACCCCGACGGTGACTGCCGTGCCCACCGACAGCATCAGCGGCTCGCTGTGCTTCAGCGGTTCGATGACGAGTTCGCTCATCGCCCCCACGACCCGTTCCATGAGCGTAACTCTGCAGCGGAGTTTGTCCCAGACCGGGGGGAGTTTCCCCTCATGACCGAGGACCTGTCCCGCAAGTGCGTCGCTCTTCGTAAGCGATGGGTCGAGCCGGGTGCCTACCCCGAGAAGCCCCCCAGGAGTCGCCGTGTCGACTTTTTTGGAGCCCGCATTGATGGAGGTTATTTTTGTGGTGATGGGGATCCATTTGATTCGGTTCTCGACCTGTGTCTGCCTGCCGGGACGGATCTCAATATCATCGCCTTCGTGGAGGATGCCCCGTATAAGAGACCCCCCGACCACTCCACCCCTGACATCCTTCCAGTTCGCCCCCGGTTTGTTCACGTCAAAGGATCGTGCAATCAGCATCAGCGGCTCCGCATCGGGGTCGCGTTGTGGCTCCGGGATGGTCTGATCGAGCGCTTCCACAAGTGCGCCGATATTGATCCCCTTCTGGGAAGAAACCGGAATAACCGGTGCATTTTCGGCGATGGTGCCCTTGACAAAGGCCTTAATTTCATTATATGAGTCGATTGCCTCCTTCTGGCTCACGACATCGATCTTGCTCTGAACGATCACGATGTTCTTGATGCCGACCAGTTCCAGTGCCATCAGGTGTTCCTTCGTCTGGGGCTGCGGGCATTTCTCGCTCGACGCTATAACCAGCATTGCACCGTCCATCAGTGCCGATCCCGAGAGCATCGTCGCCATAAGCGTCTCATGTCCCGGTGCATCAACGAAGGAGACGGACCGGAAGGGAACTCCCGCCCCCCCGCATACCGGGCAACCAGGGAGCGTGGCGTACGAATCCGGACCCTCGCACTTGCCGCAACGGTAAAATGTCGCGTCTGCATATCCGAGCCGTATTGAGATGCCCCGCTTCACCTCCTCGCTATGACGGTCGGTCCAAGTTCCGGTGAGCGCATTGACGAGCGTTGTCTTGCCATGGTCGACATGGCCTACAACCCCGATATTTACACTCGGAACTGTCACATCGTTCAAAAAGAATCAAACCTCCTTACTCTATTTATAACGGTCATACTTATACATAACCAGTGAGGCAGGACAGGCCGGCGGTATTTTTCCAAAGGCAAACCATGCGTTTTGCGATCCCGGAATGGCGCGAATCCCTGTAAAAATCATTTTCGTTTTGCCGATGTGTTCGAGTTTGGTACGGTCCCGCATCGAAAAAAAACCCAAATCCCGGATTACCCGAACCCGCTATTGCTGTTTGCACAAGGGGTTAACAGGCAGGTGCCGGGCACCGCAGACTAACTACTAGCCTCCCCCTTCGCAGCTCTGATCGATATTTTTCAGCGCTTCCTGCAGCCCACTGCCGGCAGCAAATTCCCGCTCGCGGGCGATAACCGCTTTTGCATCCTCGACGATCCTGGTCGAAACCTTTTCCACGCCAGATACCGGAATCAGCTGATCAGCGCGATAGAGAAGGTGGGTATTGTCAATCTCGACAAATGCCGTCCCCCCGGAGGATTCGATGCGGACGACGTTTCCCGTTGTCCCTGTCCTCGGGTACCGTACGCGCATCCCGACTTTAACGTCTTCGGACAACATGGCAGAGGATGCACCTCTCATTACCATAAAAGTTTCTCCCGGATTCTCGCGGCTGAATCCCTTTTTTAACAGTCATGGAAACGACAGGACATGGTGGGAGAGGCTCATACCCGGGGGCAAATACCGGGGTGAAGCGGGGCCGGAGGGCAAAGAGAGGAATGATGCGGTCGTCCGGGGATGATGAACACGTGCCGGCCATTACCATCCATGAAAAAGGGATTCTCCTTCCGCCATTAAGGTCACTGTCTGCATCAATAAATCCTGGTGCGGTTCATGTGAGCGTGACGAGCAGATCTTCAAACTGGCGGGACTTATCCTTCCAGCTGAAATTATCCAGATTTATTGAGAACGAAGCGGGATTGTTCATCAGGTACTCAATGTGCCGGATATACTCGTCCTTGTTTTTGTATACGAAGAGATTCGGACCGCCCATCCGTTCAACATCAGGGATGGGCCTCATGACAATCGGTTTTCCGCAGGCCGAATATTCAAAGTACTTGTTGGGAAGCGCGATCTCCCCCCAGCGCGGGGGGGAAAGGGGGATGGTGCAGACATCCATGCAGGCGATATATCTCGGAAGTTCCGCGTAGGGCTTTGTTCCGGTGAAGATTACCTGTCCGGAAAGGTCCAGATCGCGGGCAAGCACTTTTAGTTCCGCCTGAAAATCGGTAAACAGAGACCCCCCGACGATAAGGAGGCGTGTATCGGGCCGGAAGCGGATAAGATCCGGCATGGCGCGAATCAGATCGTCGATGGCATACCATCGCTCTACGCTCCCCGAGAACCCGATGACGAAATCTGTCGGCGCAATCCCCAGATCCTTCCGTAACCCGCCGCAATCTTCTGGTTTGAAGACATCCGTATCTACACCATTTGTTATGAGATCCGCGGAGAACCCAAGGGTTTTCAGTTTTTCGACCAGCGACGGAGAGACCGTGGTGATTCGGTTGCTCTGGGAGAGGTTGCGCCTGGTAACGGCCCAGACACATTTCCTGACCAGCTCCTGAAGGAGGGAATTTTTAAAGTACGCCGCTGCTGAATCGGGAAACCAGTCCTTAAGATCAAAGACGACCGGAACATTGTTCTTTCGCGCTGCGTGAATGACCGCCGTTCCCGCAAGGACGTGGGCTGCAACGACAACATCGTAGCTGCCATCCCTGAGCAATCTCTCAAACGCATAAAAATGGTAAGGAGAATTCAGGGAATAGTGCAGGAGCGGGTCCGTGAGGGGGAATTGTGTGACTTCCTCTACGATGAGACGTGTTTTGCGTCTCTCTCCCCGGCTGACATGGAAATGCGCAACATGCACTTCGTGCCGTTTTGCGAGTTCTTCGAAAATGTAGTGGTGGCGGGAAGGGATGGGATGATGGATATAATCCTGGGTCGATACGAGCAAAATCTTCATGGTTTTGGGATCCCGTCCGGCGGAGTCTCGGCCGCGTGATAGAAGATCCTACCTGGAAAGGGTTATCTTTTCCGGAAGATCCCTGATCCTGGCAGGGGCGCCGATCGCCAGGGAACGCGGAGGGACGTCGCGGGTAACAATCGAGCCTGCGGCAACGAGCGCCCCTTCGCCAATACACACCCCGGGCAAAAGGGTGGCATTCGCGCCGATCGCAGCCCCGCTCCTGATTACGGGGCCGACCAGGCCTCCGATGCACCTCGGGGGGTACCGGTCGTTCGTCAGGACCACATTCGGACCGATAAATACATGGTCTTCAATCAGGGTATTTGTCGGCACGTAGACCATGCTCTGGAGGCTTACGTCGTTTCCGATGATCGTGTTCCCTTCGAGTATCGCTGCCGTGCCGATTCCCACATGGTTGCCGATCCTGGTCTTCTCCCGTATCATCACATTGTGCCCGGACTGAAAATCATCGCCGATGGAAACATCGCAGTAGATAACGGTTCCCGATCGGATGACCGCGTTTTTTCCGATTGTGACCCCGGTGAAGTCCAGTTTCTCGAAATTATCCCGGGAAGGGAAACCAAGGGTTACCGGTTCAAAAATACGGGCGTTCGGCCCTATGGAGTTTTTGCCGTACTCAGTCATTCAACAGTCACGCTCTTTGCCAGATTTCGGGGTTTGTCAACATCCCTTCCCAGGGAGACTGCGGTATGGTATGCAAGGAGCTGAAGGGCGACAACCGAAGTAAGAACCCGGGTGAAGGTGTGGTTACCGGGAAGCGGAATAAAGAGATCCACGACGTCGCCCAGTTCAGAATCGCCGTCGACCCCGAGTGCAATGACGGGGGCTCCCCGTGCCTTCATCTCTTTTATATTGGAGATCATGACATGATATGTGTCGCCCGGCATACAGAGCGCAATCACCGGCGTCTTTGGGGAGAGGAGTGCGAACGGCCCGTGCTTTAACTCTCCGGCGGCGTACCCTTCGGCGTGGATATACGAGATCTCCTTCATCTTAAGGGAGCCTTCGAGGGCGACCGGATAAAATGGTCCCCTGCCGACAAAGAAGATGCTGTCTGCATTTTTACAAAGAGTAACCGCTTCTGAAAAATCCATGAGGAGGACCTCCTCGACTGCCTGGTGGCCCTGCATGAGGACTTCGTCATATTTCCTCTCGCAGATCTGGTTGATGATCTGCATCAGGACCGCCAGCTGCGCGATGAATGACTTGGTTGCCGCGACGCTGATCTCGGGCCCCGCCCGCATATAGAGCGTATAATCCGCGATCCTGGTGATCGAACTCCCCAGGACGTTGGTTATCGCAACAGTAATGCAGTTATGGATTTTTGCCTGCCTGATTGCGGAGATCGTGTCCGCAGTCTCTCCGGACTGGGAGATACCGATGACCGTGCCTTCAACCGGAGGCGGGAAATACTTGAATTCGGAGCCGAACTCTATCCTCGCCGGTATCGTGCACGCCTCCTCCAGAAGGTACCGGAATATCAGACCAGCGTGGTAGGAAGTTCCGCATGCGACCAGCGTGACGGGCCGGGGATTCAGGATCGCTGCCGGAAGGGTCCCGCCTGCAGCCCGGAGGGAGTTGTAGTATGCCTGTGGCTGTTCGAAAATTTCCTTGAGCATATAGTGGGCAAAACCGCCCTTTTTGACGTCGTCGACAGACCAGTCGATGAGCTCGACGTCTCTTGAGACTGCCATCCCGTTGTTTGAGATCTCGATCCTGGCCCTCGTGATATCTGCAATGTCTCCTTCCTCGAGAAAAATTGCCCGCTCCGTGTATTCGATGAGGGGCGTCATATCGGAAGCCGCAAAAAATTCCTTGTCGCCAACACCGAGGACAAGGGGGCTGGCCTTTTTTGCCGCAATGATGCGATCTTCCCCGGCGGCAATGACGAGGAGTGCGTACGAACCGGCGAGCTGCGGCAGGGCCGCTTTTACCGCTTCGAGCAGTCCGCTGTTCTTGCTGTAAGCTTCCTCGATAAGATGGACCACGACTTCGGTGTCGGTCTCCGACCGGAACGTGTGGCCCCGGGAGAGCAGCTGTTTTTTTAATTCGGCATAATTTTCTATTATCCCGTTGTGAACGACAGCGATCGAGCTGGTGCAGTCCAGGTGGGGGTGAGCGTTTAACTCGTTGGGGACGCCGTGGGTTGCCCACCGCGTATGTCCGATGCCTGCTTTCCCGGGAAGACCCGAGCCCCGGCTGGCGTTTTCCCCTATCCGCCCTTGGAATTTGGCTACCTCAACGCGTTCGCCGGTTGTCGCGACCCCGAAGGAGTCGTAGCCCCGGTATTCGAGCTTCTTCAATCCCTCGACAATTACGGGTGCTGCATTGCGGCGACCGATATATCCGACGATTCCGCACAACCTATATCACCACGGTGTCGTCGGGGAGGATATTCGAGATCACGCGGCTGGCCGAACCGATCTTCACGTTGTTGCCCGCTATACAGTTTTTATAAACGGTGAACGGCCCGCTGGTTACCTGGTCTCCCAGGATCGCCCCAAACTCCGGCTTGAGGACGGTCTCTTCGATCTCCATCAGGCTCTCCCCGGAGGAGGTTGAAGTGTGATCGGCAAGTGAGCATCGTTCCCCGAGGACTGCATCAGCGATCCTTGAATGGGATCCGATCCCGGAATCATCCATAATGAGGGAATTCCCGATTAAGCTGAACGGCTCTATCTTGACTCTTGAGCCGATGCTGGTATTCGGCATGATGCAGCAGCCGGGACCGATGTTGCAGTCGTTCCCTATGACAACCGGCCCCCTGATCACAACATTTTCCCCGATTGTCGTTCCTTTGCCCACCTGAACGGCACCTGAAACGATCGCCTGCCTGCTGACAGACCCCTCGCGGGTGGAAGGAAGTGTCTTGAGCAGGCGGGCGTTCATCCTCAGCAGATCCCAAGGGTAGATCGCGTCCTGCCAGTCATCGGCAGCAACAGCCAGGATCCTCTCCCTGTCATCCAGCATGCGCGAGACGGCATCCGTGATGTCGTTCTCCTTCATGAACGGGAAAAAACCTTTCGTCAGCGAATAGATCCCGGTGCTGACCATGAAACTTGGCGCGTGCTGAGGTTTTTCGACGATGCTTGTTATATAGTTGTCCCTTATGGTCACGACGCCGAAGTTGGAAGGGCTGGGATGGTCCTTCACCAGCATCGCATTTCTGGTATTTTTGATCCGTGCGATCGACTGGTGATCGATATAATTATCCCCGGGGAGCAGCAGAAAATCCCCATCGATGGAGGATTCGGCACATTTCAGGGCGTGTGCAGTTCCCAGCTGTTTTTCCTGCACTGCAACCGTGACCGGGATATCGAGCTGGTTTAAGTATCGCGTGACCTGTTCTTTCCGGTAACCGACGACGACGATTATGTCACGGATCCCGTTCTTCACCAGTGCATCGATAACATATGCTATTATCGGGCGGTTTGCGACCGGGATCATCGCCTTAGGCCGGCTCCGTGTCAGGGGCCGGACGCGCTTTCCCTCTCCTGCTGCGAGAATGACTGCCTGCATTTTTTTCCCTCACCGGATAGTTGAATTCTCTCCGATGCAACCCTCGATATACGAACCTGGCGCAAATGAGGCATTGCTTCCGATCATTGTACCGACATTGATCGAACAATTTATGCCGAAATAGACGTTGTCCCCAATCACCGCACCGAATTTTTTTCTCCGGGTGTCTTTCCCGCACACCTTGATGTTCCCGTGGTCGTGCCGGAGATTGGCGCATTTCGTCCCTGCCCCGAAATTGCACCCGCTGCCGATGACCGAATCCCCGATATAGTTGAAATGGGGTATCTTTGTCCCGTTCATGATGATGGAGTTTTTCACCTCAGTACAATGACCGATGTGGCAACCGTCCCCGATACTCGTCGAACCCCGGATATAGGCATGGGGGCCGATCCGGCAGTCTTTTCCTATGATGCATGGCCCTTCAATAGATGTTCCGGATTTTATAACCGACCCCTTCCCAATGATCACCGGGCCGGAAATCGAGACGCCTTCTTCGACAGACCCCTCGTTTTCTGAGGGCAATGACGCCAGCAGGGCAGCGTTTGCCCCGAGCATATCCCACGGGTAGCCCACGTCCATCCAGGCAGACAGCGTATATGCCCATAATTTCTCCTGGCCGATAAGTTCCGCCAGGGCATCCGTAAGCTCCAGTTCACCCCGTGATGAAGGGCGGACCTTGTCGACAAGCTCGAAGATATGTTCTTCGAAGAGGTAGGCGCCCGCATTGATAAGGCTGGATTCCGGGTGTTTTGACTTCTCCTCAAGCGCGGTTATTTTGTCGTTTCCGATCCCGACCACCCCGTAATCGGACGGGTGATTGGTAGTGCTGACCCCCATGCACATGGCGGGACACCGCTTCAGCCCGGCGATGTCTTCGCTGGCGATTATCATGTCCCCGTTGAGCGCAAGGAATTTTCCCGAAACAAAGTCTTTTGCCGACCGCAGGGCGTCTGCAGTCCCGGTCTGCTGCCGCTGGGGCGCGTAAGCGATGGTCACTCCCAGCGACGACCCGTCCCCGAAATGGTGACGGATCTCCCGTTCGCCATAGCCTACGACAAAGACGAAATTGCTGATCCCGGCTTCCCGTGCAGCGAGAATGAGGTGCTCAAGCATGGGACGGTTCGCCAGAGGAAGCATCACTTTTGGGCGTTTTGTCGTGAGAGGGCGCATCCGTTTCCCTTCTCCGGCGGCGAGGACGACACAATCCATAGGTAACAACTCGCCTTAATAGATTTAAGCGTTTTCCCCTTTTCTGACCAGATTGCGTGCTTTTTCGAGCATTTTTTTGGCGGAACCGGAGTTAATTCCCTCCGCGGTGATACGGATCTTCGGCTCTGTCCCGCTCGCCCGTACGAGGTACCACCCGCTCTCATCTGCGACCCTGATACCGTCGGTCGGGTTTTTTGCCCCGAGTGTAATAACTGTTTCCCGTGCAGTTTCGAGGGGAATTGATTCGCGGAGGATGGGGTACACCGGCATTGCACCGACCTCTTCGGCCACGTTCCACTCCGAAGCGATCTCGCAGAAGAGGGCGGCCGCATACGGCCCGTCGGGGCAGTACGAGATCTTCGGGAAGATCCAGGCCCCTGATGGCTCCCCGCCGAAATCCCCCCATGAGAGCAGTTCTTCTGATACGAACGAGTCCCCGACCGGTGTTCTCCGGACCTCGGCGATGCTCTCGATGGCCATCGATGCGTCGCTCGTTGTAACAACATGCTTCGAGCCGAGATATTTCGCAAAGAGCATAAGGAGGTGATCGCCGTCGATGTACTCGCCCCGGTTGTCGAATGCCATCATCCGGTCAGCATCGCCGTCATGGACAACGGCGCACGCAGCCCCCCGCGATTTTACCAGCTTCCCGATATACCCGACATTCTCTTTCAGAGGTTCAGAGGGGCGTGCAAATGTACCGGAGGGGTTGCAGTTGACGCAGATGGTTTTTGCCCCGGCCTCAGCAAGAAGCGGCGGGGTCATCGCACATCCGGCACCATTCCCGCAGTCCACCACTACACTAAGTCCATCCGAAATGGAAACCGAGCCGAATATTGCCTCCTTATGAGGGGTTATCGCATCCACAGTCTTCTGGAGCCCCTGATGCCGCCAGTCCGACCAGTGGTATGTCTTCATCGCCTCTTCGATCTCCTCCTGCTGTTTCAGGGTAAACGAGGACCCGTCGGGATTGAACAGCTTCAGGCCGTTGTACTCTTCCGGGTTGTGGGATGCGGTTATCATGCATCCCGAAGAAACCGAACGGGCAGCGTAGGCCACGGTGGGGGTGGGTACTATCCCAGCAAGGTAGGCATTCGCTCCACTCCCGAGAATACCGGAGATGACCATATTCGCAAGAACGGGGCTCGTGGTCCGGGTATCCGTCCCGATAATAATATCGGGTGACCGGCAGGCGAGTGCGGATCCGACTTTCAGGGAGGTATCTATGAGGAACTGGTCGTATTTCCTCCTGATTCCTGAAGATCCAAAGAGCATGCTACAGTATTGCTGCGTTGTTGAAAAAGAGTTTGTCCCCACGGCTCCTTCCAACGCCGGCCGGCCCGTTATTTCCCGAAGGGACACCAGTGCTCGATCCCGTTGATCCGCGCGATCCCCGCGGCCGAGGGCCCGAGACAGACGATCCGTTTCCGCTCCCTGAACCGCCCGATGATATCCCCCGAACCCCGGTCGATGATTCCCTCCCCGGTGAACAGGAAAATATCGGCCTCTTCCGGAGAACTGACGACGAAGTTCCTGAATTCGGACGGGATAAGCTGCACATCTCCTGCGCAAAAAAATCTTTTTCCGCCAAAATTTTTCCTCGTCAGTTCAAGACACTGCGGATGACATGAGGGGGGGCAGGAGTGCTGGACCCGCGACAGGGAAAAAAACCCGGTGAGTGCATTCAGGACAGCTCCCGCGGCGCTCCTGGCCCGGGGGGTCTCGAAGGATGCCCCGAACAGGAAGGAGAGTTTCGTGAGTGCGGTCACCGGGTTGTCAGTGACAAACTCTGCAGTTTTTCCGCCGAAGGTGGCGACCATGCACGCCCCGCGCTCGTACTGGCAGTTCACGATGTCCGGATTGATCGAGAGGAGAACGTCCCCTTCCTCGCATCCGCAGTTTTCGACCAGCTCCTCCATTTTTTTCACGGACTCCGCGATCAGGTCCATATCCCGCTCCCCTCCCCGAAAAGGAGCACTCTCGCCGGTGAACCGTCCAGCCCCCCGAGCCGCAGGGGCAGCGCCACCATCCCGTAGTCCCCCTCCTCAACCCCGGAAAGATCGAGGAGTTCGATGACGGTACATCCATTCCCGAGAAGTTCGCGGTGGACCGAACCGTCGCTCCGGAACGGCTCGATGGACATCGAATCTATGCCCACGCAGAGAATTTTCCTTGCTGAGATGACCTGTGCAGCCTCACTATCGATCGCGGGAAAGTCTTCGGCGAATCGGCCGGCGCCGGAAAACGATGTCTTCAGGAAGATCCTCTTCGCCCCGCCGATCCGGCGCTCCAGCTGGCTCCCTGTGATGCGGTTGCCGGCCCCGCTGAGATCGATCACCGTGCACTTTCCTATGAGATTCTGCAGCGGGATCTCGTCGACCGTTATACCTCCCTTAAGAAAATGCGACGGAGCATCTATGTGGGTCCCGGAATGCGAGCTGATGCCAAGGGCCGTTATCAGGTACCCGTCCCGCTCCTCCCGGGCAAACGAGGGAACAAGGTCACCGGGATAAACGGGGGACGCCGGTGAGAGAGGCCGCGTCACATCGTACAGTTTCATGTCAACCTTCCGGCCACCCGTGTTCCCCAATCAGAGGGACGAACCGGACCCCCCCGTGGTATTCCCGGGTTATGGTCGTCCCGTGTCTTTCGAGCACCAGCAGTTCCTGCACGTCCCGCCCGCCCGTCGGTGCAACAAGCCGCCCCCCCTCCGCGAGCTGTTCTATCAGCGGCCCGGGGACATCCGGAGTAGCCGCGGTGATGATTATCCCGTGGTATGGGGCATTTTCCGGGTGGCCGAGCGTGCCGTCTCCCACGATGACTCCGACATTGGCGATGTGGAGCGCGCCCAGGTTCCTCCGGGCGAGATCTGCGACGGCCGCGATGCGTTCGATCGTGGTCACCCGCTTCACGATGCGCGAGAGGACTGCGGCCTGGTACCCGCTCCCCGTCCCGATCTCGAGTACATTGTGCCCGGGCGCCGGGTGAAGGAGTTCCGTCATCAGGGCGACAATATAGGGCTGCGAGATGGTCTGGCCGTTCCCGATTGGCAGGGGGCTGTCCTCATAGGCGTTGCTGTCATAGGGTGCCGGAATAAAAATATGACGGGGAACCTCACGCATCGCTGCAAGCACCCGCGGATCGCGGATCCCGCGTGCAGCTATCTGGTACTCCACCATCCTGAGCCTTTCACCGGTGCGGGGGTCCTCGGGCATATGTATTTAGAACCCTGCTTTCTCAGCAACGTCAATCGAAGCATCGATCTGTTCCTGGAGGGCTTCCGGGAGGCCGGTTATCTTGACATCCAGAAATCCCCGGATGATCGTGGCAGTCGCCTCGTCCTCGTCAAGCCCGCGCGACATCAGGTATTCTATCTCGTCACGGGCGAGCTTCCCGACAGCTGCTTCGTGGGAAAGTTCCGTTCCAACGACCGATCCTTCAATCTCCGGGATTGCGTAGATCCTCCCGTCCCGGAGGATCAGTCCCTTGCACTCGAGGTGCCCGCGGGTGCCGGCGGTTTTCCCGTTGATGTGCCCGCGGGATATAATGGTCCCACCCCTGGTGATGGCCCTAGTGATCAGCTCGGCGCTCGCTCCCTTCCCCTCAAGGATTGCCCGGGAACCAAGGTCCATGTATGAGGTTGCCGATGCGATCACGATGCTCGAAAATCGTGCAACGGAATTCTCTCCCGTAAGCGTCGCTGTCGGATACATCTGCACCTTTTTCACCGGCTGCATGCAGACATAATTGGAAAGGAATACCCCGTTCTCCTCTACAACCGAAGCGCTCCGGGGATAGACTTCGATGTTTTCTGTCCAGTTATGGATCATGGTGAAGCTGATCTTGGCGTTCTTTTTCACATAGAATTCCGAGACGCCGTAGTGCGCGCCCCCCATCCCGACATGCTCACCGCTCGTGCACCCGGAGATGATGTGGAGTTCGGCGCCTTCTTCCGCGATGACGATGTTGTGTACGTGCTGGATCTGCTCCCGGCCCAGGAACAGGCAGGCCTGGAGAGGTACGATGTTGCTCGATCCCTTGTGGCCGATTATAACGTAACCCTTGGGATCCTTCTGGTCGGCTACGTACTTTGTGATCTCGTCTTTGTCCTTTTGCACGACATTCCATGAGTAATCCTTAAGCCACGCGTATTTTTCCATTGCCCGCTTGTAGGAAAGGACCTCGATCCCTTCCGCGGAACATTCTGCATGGACTACATCCTGATCCATCTGGAGGTAGCTCCCGCACCGGTTTGCCATGGAGAGATCGATGCCCGCCTGCGCGAGCCGGTCGCGGTCGGCTTTGGATATATCGGGGACCTTCAGCTCTGGCGGCATTCGAGACACTCCTTGTACCCGCGCTGTTTTATGTCTTTCAGGATCTCCCGGGGGTTCCCGTGGCACCGGATCTGGCCGTCGCACATCACGTGCCCCCGGTCGGTCTCGATGTAATCCAGGATGTATCCGGTATGGGTGATCACGAGGCCGCTCTTCTGGCGGTTGCTCATGCGTTTTTCCTTCTCGAGAAGCGAACCGATCGCCGACCCCATGAGGGAAATATTCTCGAGGTCGACACCGCTCTCGGGCTCGTCCAGCATAATGAAATCAGGGTTCTGGATCATGAGCTGGAGGATCTCGCTCCGCTTGATCTCGCCGCCGGAGAAACCCTTGTTGATGTCACGCTCGAGGAACCTGTCCATATGGACGGATTTTGCGAGTTCCGAAATGTTCAAGGTCTTTGTCCTTGAGATGGCAGTCAGGAGCTTGCCCAGCTTCAGGCCGGATATTGTCGGCGGGCGCTGGAAGAGCATGCCGATTCCCCTCTTTGCCCGCTCGTGGGCGTGCATCTTTGTCACGTCTTCGCCCTTGAAAACGATCTTCCCCCGGGTAACGGAGTAGTTCGAGAACCCCATGATCGTCATGAGGAGGGTAGTCTTTCCCGACCCGTTGGGTCCGAGCAGGACGTGGGTCTCTCCCTCGCCGATATGGAGATTGATGTCGTGGAGGACTTCCTTCTCACCGACATTCACGTGGAGGTCTTCGATATGCAGCATTGGACAACCGAAAAATGTATGGCGACAACTGCATTAAACGCTTCTCCCGGTTTTACCCGGTCTGCACCCGCATGCAAAACCCCCATCATCCTTAAAGTGTCGTGCCAAAGATAGTACAACACGGGATGTACCCCATGAGGCCGGAGAAGGTTCCAGACAAAGCCGGGAAGGCAAGAATACGGAGGGGGACGAAAGACAAAAACGAGGGCCGTTCGTCAGAAGGTTCGCCGGGGGTCCTTCCCTATGTCAACTGCATCCTCTGCGGGGACGCGCAAAGGAGCCTCCGCCGTATCCCCGACGACTGCATCGACCTCATCATCACGTCTCCGCCGTACAATTTCGGCCACTCTTATGCCCAGGACCCGACCGACGATACCCGCGAATGGAACGAGTATTTCGGGAAGCTGATGGCCGTATGGGAGGAATGCGGGCGGGTCCTCAGGCCCGGAGGGAGGATCGCCGTGAACATCCAGCCCCTCTTCTCCGACTATGTCCCGACCCACCATCTCATCTCCCGCCAGCTCGGCAGTCTCGGGCTTCTCTGGAAAGCAGAGTTTCTCTGGGAGAAGAACAACTACAACGCGAAGTACACGGCGTGGGGCAGCTGGAAGTCACCGTCGATGCCCTACATCAAGTATACCTGGGAGTTTATCGAGGTCTTCGACAAGGAGACCCACAAGAAGACCGGAGCACGGGAGGACATCGACATAACCGCAGGCGAGTTCAAGGAGTGGGTGCTCGGGAAGTGGTCATTCCCCCCCGAGATCCGGATGAAGGATTTCAATCACCCCGCGATGTTCCCGGAGGAGCTGCCCCGCAGGCTCATGAAACTCTTCTCGTACCGGAACGACATCGTCCTCGACCCGTTCAACGGTGCGGGGACAACGACCCTGGTGGCGCTCAAGAACCGGCGGCGCTTTATCGGGATCGAAATCTCGCGCCAGTACTGCACCTGCGCGATGAAGAGGCTGGAGGAGATACCGGCCTCCTGCGGGACCGGTTATCCAGCCCCCACGCTCGTCATTGACGACTGAGGTAACCTGCTATACGGGATAGTTCTTCCGGACGTAATCGAAGACCTCCTTCCTGTCGAAGACATTCAGGAGGACGTAGTTGTGGAGGTCGCTATACTCCTGGTACCGGGTGAGGGTCCCGCGGTAGCTGGCCATTTCGGTGTTATAATCGTTGACCATTGCGTTGTGGATCGGGACCTGGGCATTGTACTGGCCCCAGTTTCCTGAATTTTTTATGGCTGCCATAGTGTTCTCAAGTTCCGCAATCCTCTCGTGTTTCTCAGCGAGCTCCTGTCCTGCCGCTATTACCTGCGGTTCCAGAGCGGCCGCTTCTTTTCCGGCAAGGTCCGATGCGTTCTGGATAAACCAGGTCTCGTTCCCGCTCTGGTAGATCCCCCCGCCGTTCCCGACCGGTATGACCACCGGATCGGACCGCAGGAGTTCCCCCGTCTCAAGCCTCGTCGTGGGGACACCGACGTACGAGAAGTTGGTGGTCTCGAGAAAGGCATATCCGGTATTTTTGTAGAGGTACGCACTGGATCCGACCCCTACTGCCATGTGGGCTTCCGGCCCGAAGGAGAAGAGGGCAACCCGGTACCCTTCGTGGGAGAGGAGCCCGGCAAGGAGGAGGCTCTTGTCGTCGCAGTCACCGGAACCTTCCATGACCGTCTCCACCGGAAACTTGGCGGGGTTTTCCGGGAGGGTCTCGTACCGCAGCGACTGGACGTAGAGCGCAATCAGTTCGAGATACTCGTCGCTCGTGAGGTTCTTCTCAGCCCGGATCTGCCGGAACTGCCCGGTGAGATCGCGGTAGAGCGAGTCCTGGGCCGGGTCGGCGATCATGGCGCGGTAGCTGTCAGCAAGCCAGATATTTTCGGAGATATTCCCAT
Source organism: Methanoregula sp. (assembly GCA_035515395.1). GTDB lineage: Archaea > Halobacteriota > Methanomicrobia > Methanomicrobiales > Methanospirillaceae > Methanoregula. Next base: position 24,583 of record DATJBJ010000018.1, read on the forward strand.
AGATCTCGACCCCCTTGTCAGCCTGGTGCGCACCGTAATAGACCGAGCTGTTGACCGGGACACTGACGGTGATGAGGGATTGCTCGAAAGGGAAGGTATGGCTGGCGATGAGCGGGGCGGATTGTCCCATTGCCGGATCGATGTGCGGTGAGACGACCCGGTCCTTCGGGAAGAAACCTCCCAGCAGCGATGCCGAAACCGCGAAGGCCGCGATAAAGATAATACCGTACACAAGGTACCGGGCTGTGGTATTCATGGGCCACCGGATCGCGGCAGGCCCGTCCCTGCCTGGTAGCCGATAAGATGAGGGAGATCCCTGATAGAACCGATGATGCCGGATGGCTTCACCGTCGCTTCCCGGAGGGATTCTTCCCGGAACTTGCCGGTTCTCACGAGGATACCCCGGATGCCAAGGGCCTGTGCCCCCGCAATATCGGTGGCAATGTCGTCGCCTACCATAATCACATCGGGGGGCGTGAGGCCCATATCATCCAGGGCAAGCCGGAAGAACTCTTCTGAAGGTTTGCCGACTACGGTCGCTGTCTTCCCCGTGGCGTACTCAAGTGCAGCCGCAAACGGGCCCGCAGAGAGCGACAGGCCGTCGGCTGCCATCCAGTACCGGTCCTTCTCAAGGGCAATAATTTCTGCCCCTCCTATCACGTAACGGAACGCAGTGTTCATGCTTCCGTAGGTTATTTTTTCGCCTGCATCCCCGATGACGACAAAATCGGCCCCTTCCAGTGCCGGGCCGGGGCGGGCCTGATCCAGATCGCAGCCCGCATCCCCGGCGATCAGGCAGTAGCACCGGTGTTTCCCTGCCCGGCCGATATACGCGGCTGCTGCCAGCGGAGGCGTAAAAATGTACCGCTCGGGTATCTCCAGTCCCATGGCCACAAGCCTTCCTGCTATGGTCTTCCTGCTCTTCCGGGTGGTGTTTGAGACGAACCGGAACGAACAGCCGCAGCCGGTGAGGAAGTCGATCGCGTCCTTTGCCCCGGGAACCGGCTCGTTTCCGACATACATCACCCCGTCGAGATCGATGAGAACCCCTTTTATATCCTTCACAACACCCACCCCCGGGCAAACGATTCGACAAGGGCGTGGCACCTGGTACGGTTATCCCCGATCCGGGTGAGAGATCCTTCGGGAAAGCCTGCACCCCGGCCGGCCGGATGCGTCTTTGCCCATGACGAAATTATTTTTTCGGTCACTTCAGGATGGAACTGGACTCCGACCCCGCTCCCGAGCCGGAATGCCTGGTTCTCCACGGTATCGCCCCGTACCAGGAGCGTTGATCCCGCGGGAAGATTAAAGGTCTCTTCGTGCCAGTGGAAAACATCGAACCATGCCGGAAAGATCCTGCGCCATTCCGGCCTGCATCCCCGCGCCTTCTTCCATCCGATCTCCCGGACACCCTTCCGCACCTCCTCCCCGAATGCCGAAGCGATCATCTGGGCGCCAAGGCAGATCCCCAGCACCGGGCGATCGCCGAGGATCATTTTTCTTGCGAGAGCCTTCTCATCCTCAAGATACGGGTACCTGCCGGCATCGTTTACGCTCATCTGCCCGCCAAGAATAATCAGCTTTTCGGGCAGAGTGTCCGGCAGTGCATCGCCCTCAAAAAGCCTGAGCGTGCGGAAGGGGATCCCGTGCATCCTCAGGTAACCGGGGATCGTCCCCGCGCTTTCGTCTTCCCCATGCTGGAGGATGGTAATCATTCATGTTCGGTTAGCCGCTGATCGGGCATGTAGGTTCGCTTCACTTTCACTCCCCGCGGCCGGATCTTTATCCCCTCTCTGCAGGAGTTCTGTTCTGACAATGACTGCCATTCAGGTCCCCTCCGGGATGGGTGCGCTCTGGCAGCACCGCGTGAACTCCCTGAAGGAGTACGAGGTCGTCCGCGACGGCAATGTTTTTGGCTCAGGCTTCTCGAACAGTTTTGTTGTCATATCGGAATACGAACGTGCCCGCAGCCAGCTCGACAGCCTGGTATCCAGATACGAGGGGATTCCCTTCTCCCATGTTTTCTCCGGGAGCGAAGTGACAAACGAGGGGGGCGCGTGTTTCTGCCTGCGGGACGACTTCGATCTGCCGGCCCTCCGGTTTGACAGCGACCGGTTCCGGGAGGAGATCCTTGCAGACCTGACCCTCGTCCGCGGCATCGGTAAGAAGACCCAGCAGCATCTCAAAGACCACGGGTACCGGACTCTCTGCGATCTTGCCGGCCACCCAAAATACCGGCATGCCGCAACCCGCGCAATCGGGCACCTCACCAACCGGGACTCCGCCGGAATCATGGAATTTATCTGCAGCCGCCGCCGGAAGTCCCATCCGTTTGTGCTCGGGACCGCAGGATTCCACGAACCCGGGGAGTACGTCTTCATCGACATCGAGACGCTGGGGCTTTTTTCCCGGCCCATCACCCTGTTCGGTGTCGGGACGATCGAAGGGGAGAGGCTGAAGGTATACCAGTACCTCCTCCGGGACATCGCCGAGGAACAGGCCGCGCTGGTGGCCACGATGGAACATCTCTCCGGCGACCACCGGGCACTCGTTACGTTCAACGGGAGATCGTTCGATCTGCCGTATATCCTCGACCGGCTCGCATACTACGGCATGGCGGCCCGGCCGTCTCTCCCCCATTACGACATGCTCCATTTCAGCAGGCAGCGGTGGAAGGCCCGGTTCCCGTCCTGCCGCCTCTCCGTGCTCGAGAAGGAGGTCCTCGGCGTCCTGCGCGGGGACGATATCCCCGGGCAGATGGTACCGGAATTTTATGCGACGTACCTGAGAACGGGGAACTGCGGCCCCCTCGTACCCATCGTAGAACACAACCGGCAGGACGTCCTCTCCCTTGCCCTTCTCTTCTGCCATCTTCTTGGGGAGTCCTATGGCTGTTGAATCCTTCCTCCGCCTCCTCGAATCGAACCCGGTATACCGGGCGAGGGTCGTCCATGTCGAGAGTTCCGGGCCGGAACCGCCGGAATTCGGGACACTCGAAACTCCCCTTGACGATGCGCTGGCCGCATACCTCAAGGCGGGCGGGATCCGCCTCTACTCCCACCAGTGCGCAGCGATAAACCTCATCCGTTCGGGAAAGAACGTCATCATCACTACGCCCACCGCGAGCGGCAAGACCCTCGCGTTCAACATCCCGGTCTTCGGAGCGCTTGCCCGCGATCCCGATGCACGGGCACTCTATCTCTACCCGACAAAGGCGCTGACGAATGATCAGCTGGCCACGCTCGGAGGGATGGAACGGTTTACCGGGATCGGTACCCGACCCGCGATCTATGACGGGGATACTCCCCAGTCGAAGCGTGCAGTCATCCGTGAAAGCTCCCGGATCGTCCTCTCCAACCCGCACGAGCTCCACCAGGTCCTCTCGTGGCATGCAAAATGGAGTCCCTTCCTCTCCGGCCTGCGGTACGTCGTCATCGACGAGGCCCACCGGTACCGCGGCGTCTTCGGCTCCCACATTGCACTCCTCATCCGCCGGCTCATGCGTCTCTGCCGGCACTACGGCTCCTGCCCGCAGTTCGTCCTCTCCACGGCAACGCTTGCAAACCCCGTCGAGTTTGCGGCCCGCCTCACCGGCAGGCAGTTCGAGCATGTGGACAACGACGGATCACCCCGCGGGAGGAGGCATTTTGTGCTCTATAACCCTTTCTACGACGGGATCGGTGACCGGTCGACACACCAGGAAACAAAAGACCTCCTGGTATCCTGCGTGAAGGAGGATCTCCAGGCCCTCTGCTTCACCGGCTCCCGGAAGATGGCCGAACTCATCACCGTCTGGGCCCGGGAAGATCTCCGGAGAAAATCCGCACTCCTTGCCGATGCAGTTGCCGCGTACCGGGCCGGATACCTGCCGGAAGAGCGGAGGTCAATCGAGCGCCGGCTGAAAGAGGGCTCGATGAAAGGGGTCGTGTCCACCAACGCTCTTGAGCTCGGGATCGATGTCGGGTCGCTGGACGCGGTCCTCATCTCCGGTTTTCCCGGGACGATGATGTCGGCCCGCCAGCAGGCCGGCAGGGCTGGCAGGAGGGGGGGAGAATCACTCGCGATCCTTGTCGCGCAGGGCGATCCCCTCGACCAGTACTTCATGCACCACCCGGACGCGTTCTTCGGCAGGTCGCACGAACATGCCATCGTGGACACCGGCAACCCGTATATCGTATCCGGCCACCTGCTCTGCGCGGCCGCGGAACTGCCGCTCGATGAGGTGAACGATCAGGAGGTCTTCGAGGCCCTCCCCGGTCTCCTTCCGGAACTCGCATCGCACGACCTCGTCCGGAAGACATCCCGCGGCTGGGTCTACGCGGGCAGGGGCCGGGCCACCGATGCGGTCCATCTGGGTGGCGTCCCGGGAGAGACATTCCGGATCCTCTGCAATGGCCGGCTGCTGGAGACGATGGACAGGGGGCAGGCGTTCCGCGAGGCGCATGAGGGCGCTATCATGCTCCACCAGGGAGAGACGTATGTCGTCACGGAGATGGACCTCGGCCATCACACCATCCGCGTAGCGCCCACGGAAGTCGACTATTACACCCAGCCGCTCAAGGATGTGGACCTCAGGATCCTGGAGACCCTCGGGAAGAGAACGATCAGCGGGGCGGCATGTTTCTTCGGCGATGTCGAAGTCTGCGAACAGTACACCGGCTACAAGATCAAGCGGGGCGATACGATCATCGGGATGGAACCACTCTCACTGCCGCCTCTTGAATTCAGGACGAAGGCGTTCTGGATCGTTCCCGATACGGAGACTGAGCGGAAACTTTCGGGCAGCACCTTCGATCCGGCCGGCGGGCTCCACGGTGCGGAACACGCCATCATCGCCCTCATGCCGCTCCACGTGATGTGCGACCGGTGGGATATCGGCGGGCTGTCGTCGCCCGCGTTCGGGGAAGAGGGCAGGCCGGTCATCTTCGTCTATGACGGGTACGAAGGCGGGATTGGGCTTGCAGAGAAGGCATTCGGGCTCCTTCCCGATCTCCTGCAGACGTCCTATGAGCTGGTCCGCGACTGCCGGTGCGAGGCGGGATGCCCGTCCTGTATCTATTCCCCCAAGTGCGGGAACGACAACCAGCCGCTGGACAAGGATGCGGCCGTCCTCATCCTCAGGGAGCTCTGCAGGGGGCCGGAGCGGGACAGTGCGGGCGGATGCGTCGCGGAGCCGGAAACGGTTGTCTCATAAAAAGCGCGCCTGCTTTAGTCTATGAGGATCTCACGGGGCTCCGGTTCCGGTATTTCTTCGCCGAAGATGAAGAGATCGTCGATCTTTGCGTGGAGCGCCACGGCAACATCGTGGGCGAGTCTGAGTGAAGGGTTGTATTTTCCCTGTTCAAGGAACAGAATCGTCTCCCGGCGCACACCGACTTTTTTTGCGAGATCGTCCTGTGTCAGGGAAAGCCGGGAACGATACTCCTTTATCCTGGTCTGCACGGTATTACTCCGGAACACCGCGGGTCATCAGCCGATATCCCCTTTCCGCAAGAGAAACGTCGGGTAGATCACTGCGGAGAGTGCAAGGACAAGGATCGAGAGCGCGAGTGCATTCTGTGCGCTGAACCTGAACACGTTGAGGTAATCCAGCCAGATAAGACCGAACATAAAGAAGAGGCCGGTCAGCCAGGCATAGGATAATCCGTACGCAGCGATCTTCTTTGACCGCTCATCGGATTCCGGACCATTACCGTCTCTCCTGTGGCGGACAATTCCCGTGATTAAAAACGCAAGGCCTGGACAGAGCAGAATAACGCCAACGACAGCTTCGTTTCCCGTCAGCAGGATCGATACGATACCGCTTACCAGCATCAACGCCCCGATAATAATCCGATAGAGGTTCCGTGGTCTCATGGATATCAGCTTTGTATGTTATCTATTTCTAACATTCCCGGGATATTAATGTTATCTATTTCTAACACCAACGAAGATCCAAAAGGCTCCCACGGCGTGAGAGTGAGGGTCATCTTCTCGGCCGGAGCAGAGCGGGGTGTAAAATGACCAGGGAAATCAGATTTCAGGAAATCGGAAAGAGTTTGAAAATTATTCCCCTGTCATCGACCGGACCGCGAGGAAGACCGGGCCCCTGACGTCGACTTTCCTGTTGCCGTCCGTCACAGCCCGCATCGCAAAATCGTCGATCTTCAGGTTGAGGTCGCTTGGGAGCTTTGCCATCTTTACCTGGACGTGGGCGCCCTTCCCGCACCGGGCTGCCTCTTCGATCCGGGCGGCCGCGAGCCCGGCCACGGCGTCGAGATAGCTGATCCCCGTGGAGATGCCCTCCGTCCGGACCGCCTTCCACTTCTCGGTATCAGGAACCCCGAGAATGGAGCCATTGTGCACGAAGATCTCGTTTGCACACGCGGGCCCGCAGAGCCTGGCGTTCGACTCGGTCTCTTCTACCACGACTTTTATCTTCGTGTCCCCGATTGTACCGTTCCAGGCCTCGAAGGAGCAGGGCCCCTGTGCGTCCGCGTGGGCCCTTGCAGTCGTACCGATAGCTGCTGCGAGCACCTTCCCTTCCGGAGTGACGGGCTCTTCGCGGAGCCTGACGGCACGGACGATCTCCCGGTCGGTTACCATGCGGGGAAAGAACTGGGGGTACGAGAGCTGGCGGACATCTTCTGCGTTATACGCGATCATAGCGAGCCGTTCGACCCCCAGGCCGAGGTTCATGACCGGGACGCCGATCCCGTATTCGCCCAGGGCGGACGGGGAATACATGCCGAACGTCGCCACTTCGACCCACCCGTGGACCGGATGGCGGGCGTACACCTCGGTCTGGGAGTCGGGCATGTAGTACTTGGACCGCTTCTCGTCCGGCTGGAACCGGAAGTCGGTGTACCCGAACGCCGAGAGGAGGGCTTCGCTCACGGCTTTTCCCTCCTCGTTGGTGATATCTTCGCCCGCTACGACGCAGGACGCCGAGTGGTACGTCATGAGCCGGGTTGGGCCCTCGGCCTGTTCCCTGCGGAAGCACCGGTCGACCGAGAAGAGCCGGAGCGGCATCGGCGCCTTCTCCCAGATCGCCCCGAGTGTTACGAACCAGCCGCTGGTCATGTGGCTGCGGAGGGTGCTGCGGGACGACTCCGGGGAGAGCGCCTTGAATTCCGGGAAGACAGCCTCGAGGATGTGCACGACAAGGGCATCATCGACGCCAAGCACCTTCGAGAGCTCGAACGTGAGCTCGTCACCGTCGATCTCTGATTTCTTGTACGCGTGGAGGGTCTCGCGGAGCTTCTCCTCGGTCTCCTTCGTCATCGGCTGCGGTGTCTCCCCTCCCTGAGAACCACCGACCTGCACCGCTTCATGGGCGAGGGGGCTCCGGTGGCTCGCGATGATCTCGTTGATCTCGTCGAGCTGCTTCCGGGCAATCCCCACGTTCGGGCGCGGGAGGCCGCCGAGGTAAAAGACCCGGTCGAGGACAGCCATCGCCTCGGGACCAAACTGTCTGTAAATATCCTTCTCGTCAACGATGAGGGGGTTCTCCGCCTCGTCGAAGCCGAGCGCAAGGTAGGTCTCGCGCAGCCGCTGGACGGTGGCATAGACCGGGTGGGCTGTCGCACGCCGGTATCCCAGCCGGGGGTACCTCCCCGCCTGCCCCGCAGGTGCCAGAACGGACGGTCCCCGGTGCCACGCGCCCTCGAAATTCTCATGCGCTGCCTTCTTCCAGTCCTCGGGGTTGAACTTCATGAAACACGCTCCAGGCAGACCACCCTGCTCGGCCTGTTCTCGTCTTTTACCGCGTAATCGCCCGAGCGGGCGATCTTCTCCGCAAACAAACGCACCGCATCATGCTCCGGCATGTTCTCTCTTTGCAACCGGTTTCTACTGTATCCCAGATACATATATCCCTTCACCTCCACGAAGCGGGCGCCCGAGTCCCGGAGCAGCCCCGCGTAGCGTTCCGGTGCAAAATCGTTGAGGCCTTTGACGAGGGTTATCCTCACCGCCGACCTGCGCCTGCCGAGAAGCCGGAGGCTCTCGTTCACCTCTTCCCAGTAATCCCCCCGCGGCCGGCAGACTGCGTGGTAGGTCTCTTCGTCCGGAGCGTCGAGGGAGACATACGTCTGGTACGGCCGGCACCGCTCGAGCATGCCGGGGTTCGTACCGTTGCTGACGAGAAATGTCGTGAATCCCCGGTCGTTGAGGAGGCCGATGAGTTCCGGGAGCCGGCGGTAGAGCGTCGGCTCGCCCGACAGGGAGATCGCAACGTGGCGCGGGTCGAGCGCCTCCCGCCACCGCTCCTCAGTCACGGTATTGTCGAGGACGGCGTTGTACCCGGCGAGCGCCTTCTTCTGGAATTTGCGGAGGCCGTCGAGGATGAGCTGCGGCGGGCACTCTTCCTCGTCCGCCATCTCGTGCTCGAAGGAGCGCCAGCAGAAGAGGCAGCGCTGGTTGCAGGAGAGCGTGGGCGTCATCTGGACGCAGCGGTGGCTGTCGATCCCGTAGAACTGGTGCTTGTAGCACATGTCGCCGCCGGCAAGCGCCCGCTTGCACCACATGCAGGGCTTGAGCGCTGCCGACGAGGTCGCCGAAAAAAACTGGTATCCCTGCTTTCGCAGGGCGTCACATGCTGCTGATGGCATCGATACCGAGCGTTTCCAGGGCTTCCTTTAAGGTGTTCTGCGCCGCCCTGACCAGCGTGAGCCGGCGGTCCCGCACATCCCCCTCGCTTTTGAGCACCGGCTCGAAGTGGTAGAACGAGTTGAACGTGTCGGCGAGTTCCCGGGCGTACGTGGCGAGAAGGTTCGGGTGGAGTTCGGCGACGACCCGTTCGATGACCGCGGGGAACTTCCCGATCTGCTTCGCAAGCGCGATCTCCGCTTCCGTCTCCAGTTCGTAGCACTCGGCAAAGTCCCCGGCTTTTCCGAGGATGCTGCAGGCCCGGGCGTGGGAGTACTGGACATAGGGCCCGCTCTGCCGCTCGAAGTTGAGCGCCTCCTTCCAGTCAAAGACCGTGCTCTTCTCTGCCGAGACCTTGACGATATCGTACCGGATAGCAGCAAGGCCGACGGATTTTGCGATCTCCCTCCGCGCAGCCTCGTCGAGCTCGGGCCGCCGGGCAGTGACCTCGTCGAACGCCCGCTTCCGGATCTCGGCGATGAGGTCGTCGGCGGAGACGAATTTGCCTGCCCGGGTGCTCATCGAGCCCTCGGGAAGGGAGACGAACTCGAAGAAGACGATCTCCGGGACTTTCTCCCCGAGGAGTTCCAGGGTGCACCGGAGCTGGGCCCCGATGAGCTTGTGGTCGGCGCCGAGAACATCGATGACCCGGTCGAAGTTCGCCCCTTTCCAGCTGTGGAAGGCGAGGTCGCGGGCGGCGTAGACCGAGGTGCCGTCGCTCCGCCGGATGACGTACTTGTTCTCGAAGCCGAACTCCGAAAGGTCGAGGGCGAGCGTCTCCTCTTCCCGCGCCTGCGGGAGTTTCCGGATCCTGCCGATGATCCGCTCGGTATCCCCGTTCCGGATGAAGTCGCTCTCCCAGACAAACCGGTCGTGCTTCACGTTCAGGTCCTGCAGGGTGACCCCGAACCCGTTGAGGCAGCGCGATACTTCCTTCCTGAATTTTTTTGCCGTTACGGGCTCCCCCTCCTCCACGAGCTGCATCAGCGTATCGACCTGCTGCGTGATGGAGGGGTCTTTTTCTATCTCCCGGTTCGCCGCGATGTAGATGCGGGCGATGTGGGCGTCCTCCTTCTCTCCCGGCTGGATCAGGCTGTCGAGGTTGTTGAACCCCCAGACCACGATCGCGATCTGGCGGCCCATATCGTTGACGTAGTACTGGACTTCGACCTGGTACCCCGCCTTCCGGAACGCCCGGGCGAGGGTGTCGCCGATGATGGAGTTCCGGATGTGCCCGACGTGGAGCGGGCCGTTCGGGTTGGCGCTCGTGTGCTCGAGCACGACCCGGACGGGTTTTTCCGGGAGCGAACCGTAGCCGGCTTTCGTTGCGGCCCTGAGGACCCCGCTGACATACGCTTTGCCGAAGATGAAGTTGATGTACGGGCCTTTTGCCTCGATCGTAACGCCCATCTCCCGCAGTTCCGGGTTCTCCGCGAGCTTCGCGACCAGCTCCTGCGCGATCGGGACGGGCGCCTTCTTCTGCTGCTTTGCGAGCGCAAACGCGACCGTTGTCGCGAGGTCGGCATGTTCCCCGCCATCAGAGATCGGGACATCGGCAAGGCCGGTCGTCTCCTTCAGCACCCGTTCGAGGGCATCCCGTGCTTTCAGGAACATCTACACTCCTGTCCTGTACCGCAGGATCGCCGCAATCCCCCCGAATGCCGAGAAGAGGATCGAGCCCTCCTCGAAATCATCGGAGATGATCTCGACCTTCGCGCTGCTCTGGTCCGCAATCTTCGTCAGCTCGTCGACGATGTCGATCTCCTCTTCCAGCACGAGCGGCGACGTGCACTTCGGGCAGTTCCCGAGGGGGATGTCCCGTACGGTCTTGCCCGGCTCGATGCTCACCGTCTTCTCTTCGGTATGATCGCCGTTCTGGCACTTGATCTTCAGCCGCGACTTCCGGAGTTTCGCCGAGAGGAGGAGGGTATCGACCGCGCCGATCCCGAGGTTGTGGCGGATGCTCTCCTCGCCGTACGCCGCGAGGCCGCCGTCCTTGACCAGTTCTTTTAAGAACCGGTCCATGAACTCCTTCTCCTTGATGACGGTCATGCCCTTGAGCGCGTCCTTCGCAGCGTCGACGAGCTCGGCGAGGCCGTCCTCGTTCGTGTACGCGACGTCGAAGAGCCCGATGACCCGCTTCTGGATCTCGTGGTGGAGGTAGCTGCCGGCCTCGAACTCCTCCTTCGTCGGGCTCGGGCCCCCGATGAGGACCCCCTTGAACCGCCCGAAGAAGTCCTTCTCGGCGAGGAAGATCGCGCTCGACCGTTCTCCGACCTTGGTATAGAACTCGTTGATGGCGATCTCGCGGAGGCGCCCGAACCGGGCGGCCGACTGGCCGCCCTTGCGCATCTTGCCCGGCACCGTCGAGGTCGCACCGCCGACCGCCTCGATCCGGTTGCCGCGCAGGAACCCCCAGTACGCCTCGCGCCGGTCGAGGACGAGGAGGCCGTAGACCGTCTTCTCCTCGAGCATCTGCTTCAGCGGCTCGAGCTCGAACCTGGAGCTGCACCGGTACATGTAGAGGTTGAGCGGCTCGGGCGGCTCGATGATCGTGCACTGGAGGTCGGTCCGGTCCCCGTAGGTCTGGATGGTGCCGCAGAAGACCGCCATGCCGTTTGCCGGGGGCTTCTTGTAATACTTCAGCCGCGAGAGGATGGAAGAGATGGCGCTCTGGACATTCGTCCTTGTCTGCTTGCTCTTGATGTTGGCGCACTGGCCGAACTCGTCCTTGAGCTGCCCGGTCACATCGTAGATCTGCTTGTCCGGCGGGATGTAGAGGGTGATGAGCTCCGTGCCGCTCCCCTCGCCCGACTCGAGCTTCTCGAGGGTCTTTTTGAATTCGTAGCGCCTGCGCGCCTCGTCCATCTCGGCTTCTTCTGTCATTGGCGTTGTCCAAGCCTGTTAAAAGCTATAACCTGTTTATCCCCGGTTGCCATAAATTTGCGCCCATTGGCCTATGATCAGCCCGTCCACCGCGGGACTGATCCCGTGCCCGCCGGAGAATTCCGTGAACGTCTTTGGCTCCGAGGCCTTTGCAAAGAGCGCCTGCCCCTGCGCGAACGGTATGATCGGGTCAGCCGGGGAGTGGAACATCCAGACCGGCCGCGGCGATAACCGGGAGAGATACGTGCCTGGCTCGACCGAAGTCGCGAACCGGAGCGGGTCGCCGGTATAACCCTGCTGGACCGCGGAGGCGAGGACCCCCCAGTCGGCGGTCGAGACCCCGATGTACCCGGCGAATTCCGGGTCCGCGCCGGCCGCGACCGCCGCGTACCTGCCGCCGTTGCTCGACCCGATCGCGTATACCGGGACGCCGAAACGGTCGGCGAGGAGCCGCCGGGCCGACGAGAGGTCGCAGACCGTGAGGTAGTACTCCGGCCAGGCGCCGTTCTCGAATTCACTGAAGTCCAGCTGGGGGTTGAACGGGTACCCCGGCGTTTCCCCCCCGTTGCCCCGGGTGTCGACAAAGAGGAACGCAAACCCCGCAGCCGCGAACCGGACCATGCGCTCTTCGTGCCCCGAGATCTTCTCGCCGGCACCGGGCGCGTACACGAGCACCGCCTTCGGGTGCTGCGGGTACGCGAGGTACGTGACGACATCCCCGGAGAAGGTATGCATCACGATCCTCGATTTGGTATAGGTCTCGTTGGCGAAGAGGACCTGTTCGGTGGTCGTGGCCTGCCCGCAGCTCACGGTGAGGATCCCGTCGCCGCTCACGGAGTACGAGGGCTCTGCCGCGGGCCCCGTGCACCCCGCAGCAATGGCGAGCAGAACGAGCACGCAGAGCAGGGCGCCCCCGGCAGCGACCGCGCTACGCACCGCGGCACCCCCGGCAGACATGGAAGAGGCAGATGGTCTTTGCGTCCACGATCGTCCCGTCCCGGATCATGGTGTCGATCTCCGGAAAAGGTACGTCGAAGACCTCGATCTCCTCGTCCTCGTCCCTGGAGAACTCCGATGACGGGAAGAGGTCCCGGGCCTCGAAGAGGTAGATCCGTTCGTCGGTGAACCCCGGGGTCGTATAGATCCAACCCCGGGGGATCATGGTACGGGCCGCAAACCCGGTCTCCTCGATCAGTTCGCGGCGTGCGGTTTCCACCGGCTCCTCGCCTTCCTCCATGGTCCCGGCCGGCGCCTCGACGATCTCCTTCCCGACGGCGTACCGGTACTGCCTGAGGAGTTTGCACCGGTCCCCGTCGACAGGAAGGATCGCTACCGCGCTCCCGGGGTGGACGATGATCTTCTCGCGCTCCTTCCCGCTTCGCAGGTGCACCGTCTTCTTCTCTATCGAGAGGCGCCTTCCCCGGTAGATCTCCATGTTCAACCCCCTCCCCCGGATCGCCGGATACCCGCGGCGGTACCTGCCTGTATGCCTTCCTGTCCCATCATTCCCCTCATTTCACGCCGATAATCTTGTGCAGCTGGAGCTGGAACCGCGCCGGGAGGTTGTTGTCGAGTACGAACCGGGCGATCTTCCCATAATCCGCGCCGTACACCGGCGAGACGAAGATCTCGCCGGCGATGCGGTGCCCCCCTATGATCTCCCGGGCGTACCGGCAGTCCTCCCCATCTTCCACGACGAACTTGACGCTGTCCTCCGGCCGGATCGCGTCCAGCAGCGCGAGGTCGCTCTCTTCGCCCGAAGACGGGCACTTGACGTCCATGCAGACGGATGCGTATGGCTGGAGACCGGCAAAGCCGATCGTGCCGTTCGTCTCGATATCGACCGCGATCCCCCGCCGCGCGATGGCGGGGAGGAGCGTCTCGAGCTCCCCTGCCTGCAGGAGCGGCTCCCCGCCGGTGATGCAGATGAGCCGCGGGCTCCTCCTCCGGACCTCTTCGAGGACGGCATCCTCCGTCATCTCCCGGCCGCCTTCCCGGGAGTACGCCGTGTCGCACCACCGGCAGCGGAGGTTGCACCCCGCGAGCCGGATGAAGAGGCAGGGCTTTCCCTGGTTCCTCCCCTCGCCCTGGAGGCTGAAAAAGATCTCGGTTACCTTCATTCTGCGAGCTCGGCAAACGCGGTCGGCGATTCCCAGACCCGGATCTTCGGCACGGTGGCCGCGATCCCGTGTGAACGGCAGTACTCCCGGATCTCGTCCCGGATCTGGGCAGCCATAAGCTCGCTCGTGGGATCCCCGGGCGTGGTGATGACGTGCTGGAACTTTTCGATGCACGGCACCATCGGGTCGTCCCGGTTGAGGATGATCTGGTGGTCGTACTTCCCGATGATCTCCCTGAGGGCCACGTAATCGATGAGGATGCCGGTCCTTGCATCTGCCTCCCCTTCGACCCAGACCTCGACCTTCCAGCGGTGGCCGTGGAGGCTGGCGCACTTGCCCTTGTAGTGGAGCAGCCGGTGGCTCGCATCGACCTGTACTTCCTTGTAGATCCCGACTTTCATCGCATACCTGTTGGCCGGATCAGGATATAATGTTATTACGGGTGAGGGACAACAGTACTGGACAGGCATGTGGACTGCCACAATTTATAAATTGACAACCCGCGTTAGTATATATCTCAGCGTGGGTTATCGGTAACCACAAAATACACCAAAACGAGGCTAATTAATGGGACAGGGTAAATTTGCGGCCAGAAAACTGGTTCGGGACTCAAATAAGTTCCGGTGGGCGGACAAGAACTATGCCCGCCGCGAGCTCGATCTCGATGTGAAGTCGGATCCCCTCGAGGGCGCTCCGCAGGCGAGAGGTATCGTGCTGGAGAAGATCGGGGTCGAGGCGAAGCAGCCGAACTCCGCTATCCGGAAATGCGTGCGCGTGCAGCTGATCAAGAACGGCCGGCAGGTCACCGCGTTTGCGGTGGGCGACGGGGCCATCAACTTCATCGACGAACACGATGAGGTCGAGATCGAAGGCATCGGCGGCCGGCTCGGCCGTTCCATGGGCGACATCCCGGGGGTCCGGTACGTCGTGACCAAGGTGAACAACGTCTGCCTCCACGAGATGGTCATCGGCAGGAAGGAGAAACCGCGCAGGTGATTGCAATGGCAGAGACCGAAGGAAAGAAACTCCTGTTCAACAAGTGGGACGCGTCCGAAGTGAAGGTGACCGATCCCAGCCTCATCCGCTACGTGAACCTTACCCCCCTCATCATCCCCCACTCCTGCGGCAAGTTCTCGCGGCAGGAATTCGGCAAGAGCAACATGATGATCGTCGAGCGGCTCATCAACCGCCTGATGCAGACCGAGAATAATACCGGCAAGAAGCAGCTGGCCATCCGGATCGTGCGGGACGCATTCGGGATCATCTACCAGAAGACAAAGCGGAACCCCATCGAGGTCCTCGCCGAGGCGATCGCCAACTCCGGCCCCCGGGAAGAGACCGTGCGGCTGAAGTACGGCGGCATAAATGTCCCCAAGTCGGTCGACACCGCCCCGATGCGCCGGGTCGACACCGCCATCGGGTTCCTTGCGGAAGCGACCCTGAAGGGGTCCAGCACGAGCAAGAAGAGCGCGAGTGCTGTCCTCGCCGACGAGCTCATCGCCGCCTCGAAGGGCGACATGAAGTGCTACTCGGTGGGCAAAAAGGAAGAACGCGAGCGCATTGCGAAATCCGCCCGTTAAATCATCTTTTTTTGAGGTTATTTCATGTCCCGCGGCAAAAAATCCATTGAGCGCGCAACTGAGCTCATGAAGGATCCGAAGCATATTCGGAACATCGGTATCGTGGCGCACATCGACCACGGCAAGACGACCCTGTCCGACAACCTCCTCGCAGGTGCGGGCATCATCTCCGAGGAGCTCGCGGGCAAGCAGCTCTTCATGGACTCGGACGAGGAGGAGCAGGCCCGCGGCATCACCATCGACGCCTCGAACGTCTCGATGGTGCACGAGTACGAAGGCCAGGAGTACCTCATCAACATGATCGACACGCCCGGGCACGTCGACTTCGGCGGCGACGTCACCCGCGCGATGCGTGCGGTCGACGGAGCCGTGGTCCTCGTGGACGCGGTCGAGGGCACCATGCCCCAGACGGAGACCGTGCTCCGGCAGGCATTAAAGGAGCAGGTCCGCCCCATCCTCTTCATCAACAAGGTCGACCGGCTCATCAACGAGCTGAAGGTCGACGAGATGGAGATGCAGATCCGGCTCGGCAAGGTCATCGACAAGGTCAACAAGCTCGTCAAGGGCATGAACGAGGAGGCCTACAACAACGGCTGGAAGCTCGACGCCGCGAAAGGGACCGTCGCGTTCGGGTCCGCGCTCTACAACTGGGCGGTCTCCGCGCCGTTCATGAAGAAGAGCGGCGTCTCGTTCAAGGAAGTGTACGAGAAGTGCCGTTCCGGGGACATGAAGTACCTCGCCAAGAAGAGCCCGCTCTCCGAAGTTGTCCTCGACATGGTCGTGCACCACCTCCCGAACCCGCTCGAGGCCCAGCCCCGGCGGGTCAACGTCATCTGGCATGGCGACAAGACGTCGAAGGAGGGCAAGGCGATGCTCTCCTGCGACCCGGCCGGGCCGGTCGCGCTGATGGTCACCGACATCTCGTTCGACCCCCACGCGGGCGAGGTCGCCACGGGCAGGCTCTTCTCGGGGAGCCTCAAGCGGGGCGACGGCCTCTACGTCATGGGCACCGCCATGAAGGAGAACCGGCTCCAGCAGGTCGGCATCTTCATGGGCCCCAAGCGCGTCGAGGTCGAGGAGATCGTGGCCGGCAACATCGCCGCGGTCACGGGCCTCAGGGACGCGATCGTCGGCTCGACCGTGAGCACGCTCATGGAGATCACGCCGTTCGAGTCGCTCAAGCACTATTCCGAACCGGTCATGACGGTCGCGGTGGAGGCCAGGAACATGAAGGACCTGCCCAAGCTCGTCGAGGTGCTCCGGCAGGTAGCGAAGGAGGACCCCACGCTCGGGATCGCCATCAACGAGGAGACCGGCGAGCACCTCATCTCCGGCATGGGCGAGCTCCACCTCGAGATCGTCACCGGCCGGATCAAGCGCGACAAGGGCGTGGAGATCGTCACCTCCGAGCCTATCGTCGTCTACCGCGAGACGGTCACCGGGCCGGTCAAGTCCGTCGAGGGCAAGTCACCGAACCGGCACAACCGGTTCTACTTCGACCTTGAGGTCCTCCCCGACGCCATCGTCACCCTCATCAAGAACGGCGAGGTCTCGATGAACCAGCAGAACCTGGAGCGGCGCGATGTGCTGATAAAGGCCGGGATGGACAAGGACGAGGCGAAGAACGTCAAGAACATCAAGGGTACCAACATGCTCATCGACATGACCAAGGGTATCCAGTACCTCAACGAGACGATGGAACTGATCATCGAGGGCATCCACGAGGCCCTCGCAGGCGGCCCGCTTGCGGACGAGCCGGTCCAGAACCTCAAGATGCGCCTCGTCGATGTCAAGCTCCACGAGGACGCGATCCACCGCGGCCCCGCCCAGGTCATCCCCGCGGTCCGGGGCGCCATCAAGGGCGGGATGCTCATCGCCGGCGACTCGCTCCTCGAGCCGATCCAGAAGATCCAGATCACCGTCCCGATGGAGCAGATGGGCGCGGCGACCTCCCAGATCCAGGGCAGGCGCGGCCAGGTCTTTGATATGCAGAGCGAGGGCGACACCATCACGGTCATCGGCAAGGCGCCGGTAGCCGAGCTCTTCGGGTTTGCCGGTGACATCCGGTCCGCGACCGAGGGCCGTGCGATGTGGAACACGGAGTTCGCGGGCTTCGAGCTCGTGCCCAACAACATGGTCAGGGACGTCGTCGTCTCGATCCGGAAGCGGAAGGGATTGAAAGAGCAGATGCCCACCCCGAGCGATTACCTCTCGGTGTAAGTCTCTCCCCCGGTCCAATCTTTTTTTAATCCGGTATGGCACAAGCGTTGAAACGCCCGGGCGCATTCGAAGGACTGGGAGATTTTTTAGCGGACTATATCCCCCGGGAACGGCTGTCTCCCCGAAGGGGGAGGCAGTGAAGGTCTGAAGGCCTTCCCGATCTCGTTGTCCGATGAGTCCTTAATCCTCCCAAAGAGTGCGCCCCCTGTACCGCCGTTATGATCGGAATTCTCGTCAGCCCCCCGCCCGGCGGGGCCCGGCGAGGCGGCCGGGCGACCTCGGATTAATTACCTGAAAGAATATTTCTCGCCTCTTCACGTTGCAATTCTCTCCTCCCCGGGGCCCTCATGGACCTTTCGAAAGACCGAAACCGTAAAACTCTCCTGCATCCCAGCTGTACCGTGATGGAAGAGGGGAAGAAGTGCAAGATCGTGGTCTTCGGGGCATTCGGTTCCGGGAAGACCACGCTCATCAGGACGCTCGACCCGGCATCGAAGCACATCGAAGCTTCCTGTGCTGGCGGGACGACGACGATTGCCCTCGACTTCGGGCACGTGGTGCTGGACGGGTGCGAGGTCCACCTCTACGGCACCCCGGGGCAGGAACGGTTCGGGTTTGCCCGCGAGATCATCGGGAAAGGGATGGACGGCGCGATCCTGCTCGTGGACGCCACCGCCCCGGCCGACGGCTTCACCCGCCACCTCTTCGACTCGCTCACCGCCGCAAAGGTGCCGTTCGTCGTCTTCCTCAACAAGTGCGGGCGGCCCGGTGCGGATCCGGCCTCCGTCCGGGGCACGTTCGGTTCCGTTCCCGTAAAAGAGGTGTCCGCCGTCGAACGGCGGGCGATTGCTGCGGCGCTCGGAGAGTTTGCGTCCACACTCGAGCCCCACCCGTCGGGGCACCCGCACCTCGGGGTATGAGGGGAAAAGACTTTTTGTCCGGGGAAGAGATCCTCGCCCGATTCTGCCCCCCTCCGCAACCAGCCCCGGGAGCCCCGGAGAACCTGGTACCATCCGGCCTTCGTTCAATCAGGATTAATCGTCCCCCTCTCGCATCTTGTTCCCTGTACCGGGAATCCGGGCAGGCGAAAGGTCCTTGGAGTTTCTGTTTACATCATCGATTTTTTGAAACGGAACGTATATTCCGTTCCATTTTTCGTATCTGTGTCGATGGTTGCCCGCATCTGGTGTTTTGCAAGGAAGTTCACCAGCTTGAGGCCGAGCGACTGGGCCGTGGTCGGATCGAACCCTTCCGGCAGTCCGACACCGTTGTCGCGGTAGGTGAGCGTGTACATGCTCTCGTCAAGAGCAAGGTCAATAATGATCGTGGGCTGTTCGCCCCGGACCTGCCGGCAATCGAACGCCGGGGGGAACGCGTACTTGAATGAGTTGGTAACGAGTTCGTTGACGATCAGCCCGCAGGGGGTTGCCCGCGGGATATCGAGCATCACGTTATCGGCATCGATGATAGTCCGCACCGGGACTGCCGACGGCAATGAAGCCTGCATCTGGTCGATAAGGTTTTTCAGATACACTCCCATGTCAACCTCGGCAAACTTCTTCGTCCGGTACAGGGTCTCGTGAATGAGCGCCATGCTCCGGGCCCGGTTCTGGAGGTCTGTTTTTAATGCCTGGCTCGCAACCGTCTCGTCATGGCCGCCTTCGAGCGAGAGGAGGGATATGAGCGCTGTCAGGTTATTTTTCACCCGGTGATGAATCTCGGCGAGGAGTATGTCCTTTTCAGCCAGCGTCTCTTTCAGCTCAGCCTCGTTCTGCCGGAGAAGCCGCTCGCTTGCAGCGAGCTCGTCGATGTTCTGCCGAAGTTCTTCCTGGATTTCCGTCAGTTCCTCGTTCTTTTTCACGAGGTCTGCCTCGGCATGCTTTCGCGCCGTGATATCCTGCCCCTGCGCAATCACCGAAGAGACCGTCTTCCCGTCGTCCGCGTACAGGGTTGCCGAGTTCCAGAGAACGGTCCTTACTTCCCCGGAAGCGTGAAGAATCGGTATCTCGACGTTTTCCCACCGCTCGCCACCAAGGGTCCGGAGGATAGCCGTCATCTGCTCCTCCCTCTGCGGCTCGGGGAAGAGGATCCCGATGGTCTTTCCCAGCACTTCATTTGCGGTCCTGCCGGTCAATTTCTCGAATGCATGGTTGAACCGCGTGATCCGGAACCCCGGGTCCCAGACGATGACAGGAGCATTTGCATATTCGATGAGGTTCCCGAGTTCCTGGCTTGTCTCCCGGACTGCGGCTTCGGCTCTGGTAAGTTCGTCGAGATTCTGCCGGAGCTCTTCCTGGGTCGCGGTCAGCTCCTCGTTGATCGCGTTCAGATCATCGTTCTTCCTGGCAAGTTCTTCCTCGGCAAGTTTCCGCCCGGTGATATCCTGGCCCTGCGCAATCACCGACATGACGGACTTCCCGTCGGGGCGGAAGATCGTGGCGGAGTTCCAGAGGATGGTTTTGACATCCCTGTCCGCCCCCCGGATCGGGATCTCAGCAGATTCCCACTGTTCGCCGGTGAGCGTGCGCCGGATCTTCCCCATCATCGCAGCCTTTTGGTCGTCGGGGAAGAGGAGATCGAGCGACCGGCCGATGACCGAATCTGCGGTCAGCCCGGTCAGGCGCTCGAACGCACGGTTGAACCGGGTGATCCGCAGCTGAGGGTTCCAGACGATTATAGGGGCATTGGCGTAGTTGATGAGGTTATCGAGGTACTGCCCCGTTTCCCTGAGCTCC
Source organism: Methanoregula sp. (assembly GCA_035515395.1). GTDB lineage: Archaea > Halobacteriota > Methanomicrobia > Methanomicrobiales > Methanospirillaceae > Methanoregula. The sequence goes on from DATJBJ010000018.1 coordinate 44,755, forward strand.
CGTTCCGCCTTGAGGAGTTCTTCGTTGTTCTGCTGGAGTTCCTCCTGGGTCGCGGTCAGTTCCTCGTTGATGGCGCTGAGTTCCTCGTTCCGCAGGATCAGGCTCTGCTCGCTCCTGCCCAGCTCGTCATTGGTCTGCCGGAGTTCCTCCTGGGTCGCGGTCAGTTCCCCGTTGATCGCATTCAGTTCCTCGTTCTTGTTCCGGGCCTCTTCTTCCGCCTTTATCCGCTCGGCAACTTCGGTCTTCAGGTTCCGGTTTGCCTCGCGGAGCTCGGCTGTCCGCTCTTTTACCTTTTCTTCGAGTTCGCTGTTCAGCCGTTTCAGGGCATCTTCGGCCTTCCGGAGATCGGTCACGTCGCGCGCCGCAGCGAAGACTCCTGTTCCCTTCCCTTCGCCGTCGCGGTATAACGATGCGTTGTAGAGGACCGGGATGGTTCTCCCGTCAGAATGGCGGATCTCAAGCGCATAGTCTTTCACCTCGCCGTCCTGGAACACACGCTCGTACCCCGCTTTTGCCAGATCCGGGCGGGTGAAGTATCCCGAGAAATCGGTGCCGATCAGGGTTTCCCGGGAGAGGCCGGTCGCCCGCATCGTCGCCTCGTTGACATCGCTGATCGTCCCGTCGGCACGGATCGTTACGAGCGGGTCGAGGCTCGCCTCGATAAGGCTCCGGTTGTATGCATTCGCGGCCCGGATCTCCTCCTCCGCCCGCTTCCGCTCGGTTATGTCCCGGGCGGCGGCAAAGACCCCGGCGATCCGGCCGGCCCCGTCACGGAAGACCGAGGCGTTGTACAGGACCGGGGTTGTCTTCCCGTCGCGGTGGCAGAGGGTGAGTTCGTAGTCCCGCACGGATCCCTCCCGGAAGACTTTTTCATATCCTGCCCTCGCCGCATCGGGATCGGTGAAATATTCTGAAAAATCGGTGCCGATAAGTTCCTCGCGCGGCAATCCCGTTGCGAGTACCGCAGCATCGTTGACGTCGCTGATCGTCCCGTCGGCGGTGATGGTGACGAGCGGGTCGAGACTCGCGTCGATGAGGCTCCGGTTGTAGCGCTCCGACCGGCGGATCATCTCCTCGGCTGACTTCTGCGCCGAGATGTCACGCGCAATGGTCGAGGCTCCGATGAGGTTACCGTCGTGGTCCCGGATGGGGGAGACGGTGAGCGAAACCGGGATGGCGGCCCCGTCTTTTCTCACCCGCATGCTCTCGAAGTGCAGGAGGGGCGATCCTTTTCTCACGCGTTTGAGGATGAATTCAAGGTCGTCGTCGTTGTCGGGAGGGATCAGGATGGAGACGTTGCGGCCGATGGCTTCTGCGGGTGTGTACCCGTACATTCTCTGGGCGCCGGCGTTCCACGAGAGAATGGTCCCGTCAAGGGTTTTTCCGATGATCGCATCCTCGGAGTTCTCGACGATAGCGGCAAGCCGCGCCTGCTCCTCCTCGGCTTTCTTCCGTTCCGAGATATCGCGGGCAGCGGCAAAGACGCCAGCCACCTGTCCCGACCCGTCCCGATATACCGAAGCGTTGTACAGGACCGGGATCTCCCGTCCCGTCCGGTGCCGGATCCGGAGTTCGTAGTCCCGGACCGACCCCTCCTGGAATGCCTTGTTGTACCCGGCCTTTGCTGCAACCTGGTCGGTGAAATAGTCCGAGAAGTCCGTGCCGATGAGTTTCTTCCGGGAAAAACCGGTAATCTTCACGGTGGCCGCATTGACGTCCGTTATCTTTCCTTCCGGGCTGATGGTCACCAGCGGGTCAAGCGCCGCCTCGATGAGGCTCCGGTTATACGCCCCCGCTTTCCGGAGTTCGTCTTCCACCCGTTTTAGATCCGTGATGTCCCGGGCGGCGGCAAAGACGCCGGCAACCTGCCCCGATTCATCGAGATATACCGAGGCGTTGTACAGCACCGGCGTTATGCCGCCGTCGCGATTCCGGATCTCAAGGGGGTAGTCCCGCACCACGCCCTTGCGGAAGACCAGTTCGTACCCTTCCTCTGCCTTCTGCGGTTCGGTAAAATAATCGGAGAAACGGGTGCCGATCAGTTTTTCGGCAGGATAACCGGTGATGCGGATGGTGGCTGCGTTGACGTCCGTTATTTTACCGTCTGTGCTTATGGTGACAAGCGGATCCGGGCTTGCCTCGATGAGGCTCCGGTTATAGGAGTCCCCGGCCTGGCCGGCTTCCCCGCTTCCGGCAGGACGATCGCGGGCTTGTTTCGTCGGGATGCCATGAGATCTTCTCGTTTTTTTCACCGCCATTTCCGGAGCTTTGTTCCCTTATACCTCAGATGTGTAGACGATCACACGTTTGTACACGATAAATATTATGACTTTAACCATTGCGCTCCCCGCGTAGTTCCCGACCATAAGAAACCAGCAGCCGCGCTTTGGAACAAAACGCAGAGCATCAGCGTTTTCTCATGGGTCCTTATCCGGAAAAACCACGGGCGACATTCAGGGAATTTTTTTTAAAAACCCCATGATGCCTGTCCATTAACAAAAAAGAAAAAAATCCGGTACGGTTTTAAAAGGAGAAATTTCAAAACGAATGCACTTTCCCCTGCGAACCCGACGATAATCTCCCGCCGGCAGACATAAGCATACAAAAGGCCTGCCGCCGCAGGTTTGCAGCAATCCCCCGCAAAAAAAAGTAAAACGGAACCGGTTATCCGGTCGGGGAAAACGGGGAAAAATCCCGGTCAGGCCATCACGGCTTTGAGGATCTTCATCTCCCTGACCGGCTTGTCGCCGGGGCCGGTCTTTGTTGCCGCTATTTTGTCGACCACGTCCATCCCCTCGACGACCTTCCCGAAGACCGGGTGTTTGGAGTCGAGGAAGTTGTTGTCGACCAGGTTGATGAAGAACTGCGACCCGCCCGTATCCGGCCCGGCGTTTGCCATCGAGATGGTGCCCCGGTCGTTCCGGTTGCGGGGCGCGAACTCGTCCTTGATCGCGTACCCCGGGCCGCCCCGCCCGGTGCCGGTCGGGTCCCCGCCCTGGATCATGAACCCGGCGATGACCCGGTGGAAGATAACGCCGTCGTAGTAGCCTTTCTTCACGAGCGCCTCGAAGTTGCCGGCGGTGACCGGCATCGCCGGGTCGAGTTCGATCGTGAAGTTCCCCATGTTCGTCTCGAGCCGGACGAGTTTTTTTGCCTGGTCTGCTGAAGCCATACCAATCGGTACTGTATAATGCGCGCAGTCTTCTTCTGTGTTGCGGGTGGGAATCCTGGGTAAAACAGCAGGCGGCAGGCCGGCGGCCGTGGTCGCACGTGCCCGCGCCTGCCGGGAAAAAACAGGGGGCCCGGGTCAGGGTTTTTTGCCGGACTCTTCAAGCTTCCGGAGCTTCATGCCGAAAAACCCGATTGCCCCGACGGCGATTGCCATCGAGACCAGCCCGGTCGCGAGGACGAGCCCGCCCTGCGTGGTGTACTTTGTGTAGTCTGCGGCCGTGAGATCGATCGCAAGGACGGCGGTCGTGTTGCCGTACGAGCCGTTCAGCGAGTCGTCGATGGGAGCGTACGCGGTCATGAACGACCCGTACTTCGTGGTGTACGGCTCCTGCGAGGCGGTCGGGCCCGAAAGGGCGTTGATGACGTCCTGCCGCGGTGCGGTTGAGATCTCCCCGATCTTTGCCGATCCCTGCGGGTCGAGGGGGTAGAGGTCGTCAACGACGAAGGTTATGGTCTGGTCCGGGTTCACTTCGAGGATGTACGCGTTGAGGATGTGGTCGTCCATGCTGCGCAGGGTGCGGAGTTTCTGGGCCACGGCGAGGTACCGGGCGCCCGTCTCGTCCCCCGGCTGCAGCCCTTCGATCTCGCTCGCATTCACCTGGGTCGCCATGGCGCCGACCGTGGACTTCATCCCCGCCCTGACGGCGTCCCTGATGGCGTTGTTCTCCGCGTTATAGGCAGCAATCGTCAGGCACCCGATGATCAGGATCGCCGCGATCGAAAAGATGGCGAGTTTTTTTGAACTGCATATTCCGGTCATTTCAGGATCGCCTCCGCAGGGCAATGCCCAGGGCCGCAGTGATCGCAAGCCCGCCGGGCGCTGCAGCGGGCGAGAGCGGGGAAGCCGGCGTCGGCGTGGGGGCCGGCTGCATGCTGATGGCGAGCGGGGTGGTCTGCCCCGGGTCCACCGCCGAGGTCGTCGTGTAGTCGATATAGCCGGCGTACTTCAGCATGACCGCGTGCTCCCCCGCCGGGATCCCGTCGAGGACCACCGGCGTATAGCCGCGGAAGACGTTGTCGACAGAGATCTCAGCGCCGGAGGGTACGGAGACGATGTTGAACCCGCCCGTGGCGGGCGGGACGGGGACGGGGCCGCCGGCAGGGGAGAGCGACGCCATCACCGGGGTCACCGTGTTCGCGACCACGTACACGGTGTTGATCCAGTCGTTGTAGCCGGGCGCGGTGACCCTCAGGATGCGGTTCCCGCTCCCGGCGTTCGGGATCACCAGGACACCGCCGGCGGGGACGGTGCCCTGCGGCGCGCTGTCCATGTACACGGTCGCGCCCGGCACGGTGGTTACGGAGACGGTTCCGTACACGGCCGTGTTCAGGACCGCGTCCAGGGACTGGGACTGCCCGCCGGAAACGTACATGGTGGTGGTATAGTCATTGTAGCCCGAAAGCGAGAGCCGGAACGCGTGGCTGCCGGGATAGAGGGTAACGGTGAGCGGGACTTTCCCCTGGTAGTTCCCGTCCACGTACACCAGCGCGCTGCCGGGAGTGGAAGTCACGGCGACGGTGCCGGTCCCGTGCGGCGACGGGGGGGACTGCCGGAGCACCGGGTAGTACGGGGTCGTCTGCCCGGCGTACACGGTGATGCTCTGCGTGTCCGGCGTGTAGCCCGCGAGCGTCGCCCGGACGGAGAAGGTCCCCGGCGCGAGGTTCGGGATGGTCATCGGCGCATACCCGTAGTAGTTCCCGTTCACGTAGATCGCTGCCCCGGCCGGGCTGGACTGGGCGTAGATGGCGCCGCTCTGGACCGGCGGGACGGTGGGCTGCGTGGGCACCGGGTTGATGGTGGCGTACACCGCCACGTGCTCCTGGTCGGCCGGCATGTGCGTGAGCTGGTTCGTCGAGCTCACGTACCCGGCCTTCGAGACGGTTACGGTGCGGACCGGTGTCCCGCTCGGCGATACGCCCACCGAGAGGACGCCGCCCGCGATGGTCCCCTGCGGGACGCCGTCGAAGGAGACGGTCGCCCCGTCGACATTGCAGTAGACATCGATCCAGCCCTTCCCGCCGCCGATCGGGGGGATGACGGTCGGGACCGTGATGGTTTCGGTCGGGGTCGGCAGGAGGGTCGGTTCCGTGGTCGGTTCGGTGACGAAGGTCTCCGGCGGGGTCACG
>DATJBJ010000019.1:0-4480 GCA_035515395.1 Methanoregula sp.
GGAAAACCCGGTCGTGACCGGGAAGAACCCGCGGTAATTTTTTTTTTTTGGATTCTGGAACCGCGGCACCCGGATAATTTTTGAGAGAGTTTGAGGACACTTCCTCCTTCAAATCGAAGATTCTCCATCCCTTTTCCTGCCGGCCAATACACCAAAAACCCTCCGGGCCCCTGCCGGCTCCGCCGTCCCCGCAAGGGGCGGGAGGGCTTGCAGACCCGGACATTTTCAGGCAGGGTGCTCAACGGGCGATCCCGATTTTACCCCGGTTTATTCCCGGTATTCCCCGCTCTGAAAAATTTCAGAGCACAGGCATGCGAACGCCGTCATTTCACCCGGTGCTGCCGGTACATCGTTTCGAGTTCGGCAAGATCGTTTACCGGCGTCGGGATAACCCGCGAATCGTTCTCCATGATCGCCCGTGCAAGGTTCCGGAAGATCTCCGCCTCCTTTGAACCGGGAGAGTGCTCGACAACGGCCCGGCCCTCCAGCTCGCACGCCTGGATCACGGGGCTCCGGGGGACGAACTGCACAAACGCGGTCCCCAGTTTTTTTGCAAATTCCGGTATGACCGCACGCTCGAACGCCTCGTCGCCGTTGCTGTTGCAGATGATCCCCGCGAGGCCGGTGTCCCCCCGCTTCGCGAGGCGCTGCACGGCCCGGGCGATGTTGTTTGCCGCGTAGATGCTCATGAACCCGCCCGAACAGACGAGGTAGATCTCCTTTGCGAACCCCTCCCGGATGGGCATCGAAAACCCGCCGCAGACGACATCGCCGAGCACATCGTAGATCGCCACATCGATGTTGTAGGTCCCGAACGCATCGAGGTCTTTTAAGATCTGCAGCGCTGTCAGCACGCCCCGGCCCGCACAGCCGACCCCCGGCTCCGGCCCCCCCGCCTCGACAAGGTAGATCCCGCCGGGCGATCGGAAGACGATATGGTCGAGCTTGATGGCATATTCGTCTTTTCCCACCCGCAGCTGTTCCCGGTGCTCTTCCAGCACGGCGGGGATAAAGCGCCCCCCCGCAAGGATCCTCGTCGAGTCCCGCTTGGGGTCGCAGCCGACCTGCATGACCGTATGCCCCATCCCGTTCAGGGCCGCAGACAGGTTCGAGGCGATCGTGCTCTTCCCGATCCCCCCCTTGCCGTATATCGCGATCTGTCTCATAGCTTCACCACTTCGCCTCGTACCGTTTCTTGTCCGAGCGCCACGCCATCGTCCACTCGTTCTGGACGCACTCGAAGAGGTTCAGGATGCCGGTGTACCCGAAATATTCCCGGTCGATCATCCTGAACCGGCGCATGATCCTCACCACCTCGACCACGTACGCCACCGGGAGCCCCTCGCTGGCGTGCCGCTCGATGGTGCTCCCGAAGATGACCTTCGGCTTTAGTTCCCGCAGGGCCATCCGTGTCTTGTACACGTCCGTGCCGTACACGACGTTCGGGCTGAGCCCGAGGTCCTCCAGTTCCTTCCCCAGCAGATCCCGCACCGGGCGCGATGACGTGTAGAGGGCAACGAGCTCCGGCGTCATCTCCATCTCCTCGGTGACAAACCTGACCAGCGGGATCCCGACCGTGGCATCGGCAACGATCGCGGCCGGGGTCCGGTACAGGAAGCGGGCCATCGGCATCTTCCGCCGGCACGTCGCTGTTACCATCCGTTCGCCTTCCGCAACCATGCCCTCCGCGGCCTTCTGCGCACCGAACCGTTCCCCGAGCGCGGCCAGCCAGCGCTGGGTGTTGGTCATCCCGATGGGCAGCGGTATCCCCCTGCAGACCTGTTCGGTGCCGTACGTCGCGGAGAGGTAATCGGCTGCCTTCTGCCCGGCATCGTGGCTGAGCAGGAGGGAGGCCTCGGCGGATGCCGCATTCCCGATCTCGGCGAGCGGGGTCCGGTGCGTGAGCGTGGCTACGACCGGGATGCCCAGCCGGGAGAGCGTCTGCTTCACCCATGCGAGGTCTGCCGGCCAGGTCGGGTTGGCGTTCGCGTGGGGGGCGATGAGGCAGACCGAGCCCGGGATCTTCTCCCTCTTGTCCCCGGCCAGCCGTTTCAGGATCGTGTCCAGCGCGATGTCGATGCCATCGTACTGCGACCCCCGGAAGCCGGGGCTCTGGATGGGAATGAGCCGGAACTTCACCTCCGGCTGAAGGTTCTCGCATACCGCAACAATATCGTCGCCGACGATCTCGGGCCCGCAGGCGCTGATGACGAACAGCGCGGAGATCGGGAGATCCTTTGCCTCCCGGATCGTGCGGGCAAGGATCTCCTCGCCGCCATGCACGATCTCGTCCACGCAGAGCTTGGTGCAGAGCGTGACCGTCTCCATGTAGTCGCACTCCTGCGAGGCAAAGGCATTGTTGACCAGGTACTCGCACCCCTGCGGGGAGTGGGCGAGCAGGGCGGCACCGGATATTCCCAGCGCCGTCTGGGCGGCACCGTTGAAGGCGCACCGGAGGTAAGGGTCCGTGCATGACTCTGATGACGGGACCTTCCGCCCGGCAGGGTCGTTACCGCTTTCCGGTCCCATAGAGCATCCCCCTGAAGAGGCGTGAGCGCGGGAGGTCCCGGTTCTCCAGCGCCTGCCGGACGAGCGCGGCGATGTTTCTGATCCCCCGGTACCCGTACTGGGGCTGGAACGCCGGGTTCATGAGCGATAAATTCACCACCGGGCAGGGCGGGAACCGGCCCGAGTTGCCGAAGAAGATCGCGTTATCGTACCCCCTGACGATCGCCTCCAGCTCCTCCTCGGTCTCCTTCGATGAGCGGAAGCTGCCGAGCCGGAAGAGCCCCTTTGTAAGTATAATCTCCGGGTTGATACCGCTCTCCAGCATGAATCTGATGCTGGGCATCCGCTCCCTGATGGTGTAGGGATGGACGTTGATCACGACGGGATGGGCCCCGAATTCCGCCGCCATCCGTGCAAGGGAGAGGGCCCGGATCGGCCCGGGGAACTCCGAGATCTCGATGATGGCGTTTTTCCCCGCAAGGGCCTGCCGCAGGTAGGCGATATCCGGCCCGGCTTCCTCCGTCTCCCGCTCAATCACCTCCAGCGCTTCCGCCTCCATCCCCAGGGGTTGCGCAACGCCGAGGAGCCATTCCTTCGTCGCCTCCGGGCCGTACGGCTGCCCGGTTTTGCTGTACGGGATACCGAATTTCTCCTGCATCAGGTCGCCGAGCTTCTGCCCCCAGTCGTAGCACCACGAGGCGTTCAGCTCGACTTCCCGGGCATGCCGGATCTGGTCGACCGTGCACCCGCCCGCGATGATGGCGTTTATTTTTATGCCGATGGCGGCAAGGAGCCGTTCGATCTCGTCCATGTCCCAGGTGAACTCCGTAGGGGACGGCCCCCAGCGGGCGCCGAGGATGTTGATCGTCCCTTTCATCGTCGTTTCCGGGGGGTCCATCAGTTCCATGATGAGCCTGAACGCGTCCTCGTACCCGCTCCGGAAATCGCCGCCGAACCCCTCGCTCTTCAGCGCCAGCACCCGGCAGCCGACCTGTTTCTCCGCCTCGCGGGCTATGCTCTCGACATCGTCGCCGATGATCCCGGAGCAGCAGCAGGAGAGGATGACGATGAGGTCGGGGTGGTATTTTGCATAGGCTTCCTTCACCGCTTCCAGGAGCTTTCCCTCGCCCCCGTAGATGATGTGGCTCTCGTCAAGCGTGGTGCAGGCCGTGGGTTCGAGCGGGACGCCGCGGATCTCGCAGCACTCCCGGGTCCGGACAAAATCGGACATGTAGAGCGGGCAGCCGGTCGGGCCGTGGACAAGGGGAACGACGTGCCGTATGCCGCTGATGACATAGTACGCGGTAAAAAACTTGCACATGGGCGCGTGCGAGGCCTGCAGCTTCGGGATCATCTCGCCGGTCTCGACTTTTTCCAGCAGCTGCTGCAGGCTGCCGTGGAATACGACGGAATCGTTCTCCATGATTCACCCTAGTCTCCCATCACTCCGGGGAGGATATATTCCTTTGTAACTGGCAGTCACCGGGCGACAACTTCATCCCGGAAGACAGAAGGCAGCGCCCCGGGTTCCCGGTTCCGGAGCGGGGACGGACCACGGAAAAAAGAGCCGTCGGGCTGTTTTGAGGAAAGACCGGAAGTACCCGGGAGAAGGGGGGGAAAACCGCCGATAAAAAAAATCCCGGCTTTCCCGCACTCACCGTTTCCGCCGCTGCCCGTACATGCGGTCTTCGAGCAGGCAGTCGACGATCACCAGCGCCAGCATCGCCTCCGCGACCGGGACGATCCGGGGGACGATGCACGGGTCGTGCCGGCCCCGGATGACGATCTCTGCCGGGTTCCCGCACGAGTCCACGGTCTGCTGGGGCTTCGCGATGGAGGGCGTGGGCTTGACGGCGATCCGGACGACGATGTCCTGCCCGGTGGAGATGCCGCCGAGGATGCCGCCGGCGTGGTTGGAGAGGAACCCGTCGCTGCAGATGACATCGTTGTTCCCGCTCCCGAACTTCTGCGC
>DATJBJ010000020.1:0-17769 GCA_035515395.1 Methanoregula sp.
GGAGGGTCTTCTCGTGCGTCCCCCACCCTATCTCGGCCGGCGCGGTCCCCTCTTCGCGGAGCCCCTCGATGCACCAGGTGCCCACGAACTCATCGACTTTCTTGGGCGAGCGGGAGATCTGGGTGTCCCGCTCCGAGCAGTGGATGACCCTGACACCGGTCTCCATAGCGAGCTCGGCGAAGTTCTGCTTCCGGATCAGGGCCTTCATCCGGTCGGGATCGGCTGCCTTGCCGTCCTCGATCATCCGCTGCGCGATGTCGAAGAGTCCCTGCCGCGCAAAATGCGAGATAAGGCCGGGGTTTGCTCCGTGGTCTACGACGCTCGTTGGGCCGTCGTGCCATTCCTTCGTCAGCTCGTGGAGTTTCATCTGCCGGAAGTACAGGGTCTTCTCGTACGGGCTTGCCGTAAACTTCTCCGCGTCGGGGTCCCAGGCCTCGACCGACGTATTGACATACAGGACGTCGTGCTCGTGGCACCACTGTACCAGCTCGCAGCAGTCGATGTTCCACGCGAGGTCGATGAGGAGCCCGCCCTCTGAGAGGTACTCGCCAAGGATCTGGCCGAGGGTCTCGTGCGTCACCTTCTTCTTGAAGAACCGCAGGCCCCGGGCGGTATATGCCTTGAGCTCGGACGCCTTGTCCTTGAAGTCGATGATCGTGATGTTCTCAAGTGGTATGTTCACGTGCCTGAGCAGGATAGGGAGCGTGCATTTTGCGACAGCCCCGTACCCGATGATCAGCACCCTGTTTTTAAACTCCAATCCGCCCTCCCGTTGCGGCGGGGGTTCCTGCCCGCATGGCAGTTAAGTTGTTTGTCGCTGATCGATTATATTACTGACGAGAAAAGGCGCCTCGTCCGCCCGGCTTGTCCTGCAGGTCTGCCGGGCTTCCCTCCCTTTCCACCGGAGCAGATGCAGAACTGCACGGGCCACACCATGCCGTTGCCGGTCATCTTCGGGCAAGAGGGAAATAAAAAAAAAACGGGAAACCGGTGGAACAAGGGATCCGACCCTCATCAGACATTGCTCTGCCGGGCGAGGTTGAAGAGCATCGTCATGCCGACGATGATCGTCGCTATCCCCGCGGTGGCGAGAATGATGCCCACACCAGCCCCGAGACGGGATGCGGAGAGGAGGCCCCCGGCTATCAGCACTGCGCCTACCAGGATTGCGATGACCGGTCCCATCACTGCTTCTGTCAGGTTCCCCCCTCCATCTGCGTAGTGTAGTTATCAGATTCAACCTATTAACGGTTCGGGTTTACCGGGAACCGCAGCCTCCTCCGTATCCGGATTTATGGAAAGGCCGGTCCCGATCCGCCGGGATCGCACTTTCCGGCTGCCGAAATCTCCGGGTGTGCGTTCCGGAACCTGATGAGCTCGTCGCAGAACTCTCCCAGGTACTCATCCATGGAGAGGCTCCCTTCCGGGAACGTGCAGTCCTCCTCTTCGATGATCTTCCCGATCCGTTCCCGCGAGGGCAGGAGGAGATCGATCTTCACCCCCGACCTCTCCGACCCGCGAATGAGGGACTCACGGAAGAGGCCGAGGCAGTACGCGATCCGGTACCGGTACGCTCCCCGCGTCTTAGCGAGATACCCCGCCACCCGTTCCTCCTCGATCGCGATGAAATCGTCGCGGACCTTCGGGTCGCTGCATTTTCCCAGCATGTACTTGTAGTGGGCGTACGGGTACATCTCCTCGAGTTCTCCGGGGAGGATGCCGCATGTGCCAAAGACCACGATATGGTACAGGGACGGGTCGAAGACCTGCGCGATGATCATCCTGATGAGCTGGTGGCTCGGGCTCCGGCTGTAGGGTTTCCGGACCGCACAGGGGAGGAAGATTGCGATCTCCCGCGGAGCGACCTCGTACTCGTCGATGATGTACCGGTAGGAGCGCTCGAATTCGGGGAGGTAGAACGGAGGACCGGTCAGCATGGGCCGGCCTTCTCCTTTCCCGGTCTGGACTTCGTCGGCCATTGTCCCGGAGATCTTTGTTGCCGGATGCGATAAAGGGGACGAAGAGGGGATCGCTGATTTAAGGGCGGGATTGTTTTCCGGACGTATTGCGCAGGAAGATATTACGAAGAATGAAGGGATATTTCCCTGTAACTTGCGAACGAACTACGGGCGCTTGGGGCCTGTCGGCCCTCACAGTCGAAGAATCGAATTGATTCTTCTGAATCTTCTGTCCTCTGGACCTTCAGACCATGGAGCATGGCCATAAAGGGAGAGAGGCACGATCCGTATCCGGTTTCCCGGATGGTATTTGAAACGGAACCCCCCCGCCGACAAAGCAGGGTTGGCTGTGCCACCCCTGCGACTTGGTGGGAGGGCTGGGTGGCTCGCTCGATCCTACGATCCATGATTCCTCATAAGTACTATAAACCGGGAGATCCTTAAGGAACGAAGGTACTTATTTTCCTGCCGGACAAACAGGTATACGGTGATTACGTGTCAAGACGGGCTGTCGACATGGCGTTCCAGGCACTCTATACCCTCACGGACATCCGGATGATCCTCCGGGAAACGGCCCCCTCCCATGAGCTCGATCCCGAACAGCGGAAAGCGGCAGAGCGGCTGCTCGAAAACCTCGAGCGGCAGGTCTCTTCGCTCAAACAGGAGATGCTGAAATGAGGTGCGCGATGGGGATTGAGGCCCGGCAGGTCAACGAACTTGCCATCAATATCGACCCGATCCAGGCCGGCGGCCGGCTCACCGCTGACGCGATGAAGGCCGCGATCGCATACGGCGACGGGTACTCGGTCTGCGACAACTGCCGGAAGCCCAACCGGCTCGATTACATTAGCAAGCCCCCGATCGCGGAGTTCCACAGGGATGTCGCTGCCTGGCTCGGCATGGACGCTGCCCGCATGGTACCCGGGGCCCGGCGCGGCTTCCAGGCCGTGGCCCATACCTATGTTCACAAGGGCGACCCGGTCCTCCTCACCTCACTGTCCCACTATACCGAATTTCTTGCGATCGAGGATTCCGGTGGGGTTGCCCGCGAGATCCCTGCCGGCGATCATAAGATCGTCACAGCGGATGCCGCCGCCGCAAAGATTGAGGAAGTTAAGCATGAGTTCGGGAGGCCGCCTGCGCTCGCCTTTATCGACCAGGTGGACTACCAGTTCGGAAACATGCATGATGTGAAGGCGATCGCAAAAGTCGCCCGCCAGTACGACATCCCGGTCCTCTGCAACGGCGCGTATACGGTCGGCATCCTGCCAGTGAACGGCAAGGAGCTCGGTGTTGATTTTGTCGTCGGGTCTGGCCACAAGAGCATGGCTGCCCCGGCGCCATCCGGTGTCCTTGCGGCGACCGCGGAGCGGGCGGCAGAGGTCTTCCGGACCACCGCGATCATGGGCGATGTAACAAACCGTACGTTCGGGATCAAGGAGCCGGAGCTGATGGGCTGCACATTGATGGGAGTGACGCTCGTTGGCATGATGGCATCGTTCCCCCACGTGAAGGAGCGGGTGAAGCACTTCGACCGGGAACTCAAAAATCATAAGCTTGTCACGGACGCCCTTCTCTCCGTTGAGGGAACGAAGATCCTCTCGGAGTACCCCCGGAAGCACACGATGACCCGGGTCGATACGACCGGGTCCTTTGACAAGGTTGCGGAGACTCACAAGAAACGGGGCTTCTACTTCACCAGCGCACTGGAAGAGCGGGGCATCACCGGGCTCATTCCCGGCGCAACGAAGGTCTGGAAGTTCAACAGTTACGGGACGACGCAGAAGCAGGCCGGGCACCTTTCCGCAGCCATCGTCGCGATCGCGCGTGAACACGGGCTTACGGTGACGGAATGACCGCCTGCCGGGGGGTTGTCGCAGGGCCAGGGCTTTTTTCTAAGAAGTGTCGAGAACAACTCCACAAAAGCCAAATATTTTTATAGAATATACGCAAAATAGTCTGGTTCTTTTATCCGATACTATTTTGAGGGGTCAGCACGCATCACCACATAATCATGTACGTGATCATCCGCTGCCCGGGATGCACTACATTCGGGTACGTCGACCGGTACCAGCAGTGGAAGCTCTGCCCGGTCTGCGGGCACGCGTACGAGGTGAAGAAGGCGCCGGTGTACCTCGATGTGCAGGATCACCACGAAGCGGAGCATATCGTCCGGCAGATGGAAAAGCACCTTCACACCCACAAGAAGAAGGACTTTACCCCGGAAGAGAAGGCCGAGCTCCGCCACCACTATACCAATCACCTGCGCCGGAAGGCATAGATCAATACCCGGGCACAGACTATTTTTCGCATCCTTGAGATCCAGCGGTATCGGGACCTTTTCACGGGCACCCGGTTTCCGGATAATTCAAAAGCTTTGGACAGGTATTGTACCGGGACGTAGTTTTATGAGCCAGTACGATATTGCCATTGTCGGGGGCGGGCCTGCCGGCCTTTTTTGTGCAATCCAGGCCGGAGCCGCCGGACTTTCGGTCCTTCTCCTCGAGAAGAAACGCAGTCCCGGACAGAAACTCCTCCTCTCCGGCTCGGGGCGGTGCAACCTCACCCATGCGGGCGATATCCGGGGATTCCTCAGCCACTATGGCAGAAACGGGAAATTCCTTAAGCCCGCGCTCTTCACGTTTTCCAACGATGATCTCGTCTCCTTCTTCCGGTCCCGCGGGCTGGAAACGATCGTACGGGAGAACGGGAAGATCTTCCCCGCGTCCCTCAGCTCGGCAGATGTGCTTGCCCTGCTTGTTTCATCCTGCCGGGAACACGGGGCCGATCTCCGATGCGGCGAGCCGGTCCGCTCAGTTTCGCGGGACACCCGGGGCTTCTCCATAACTACGGAAGAGGGCGTGTACCGGGCAGCCGCCCTCGTCATCGCGACCGGGGGAATGTCGTACCCTTCCACCGGTTCCACCGGTGACGGGTACCGGCTTGCCGATTCCCTCGGGCAGCCGGTTACCCCCGTCGCTCCCGCGCTCACCCCCGTAATCATCCGCGATTATCCCTTCTCCGATCTCGCGGGAATCTCCAGTGAAGCGGCACCGTTCTCGCTCTGGCGGGGGGGGAGGAAGATCGGGGATTATGCCGGCGACATCCTCCTGACCCACACCGGTCTCTCCGGCCCGGGAGTCCTCGATGCATCCCGGGATTTTCTTCCCGGCGACGATCTGCGGATATCACTCCTGGGGAAGGACACCCGGCACCGGAGAGAAGAACTGGATCGTTCCCTGCGCGGAGCTGAGGGTACCCGGCTCGTCCGGTCCGTGCTTGCCGGGTATCCCGTGCCCGGACGACTTGCCCGGAGGATCTTCGAACTCGAAGGAATCCCTGCCGATCTCCGGTGCGCCCGGCTGACAGCATCCCTCCGGAACCGGATCGTCACCCTCTTCACCGCGTACCCGCTCTCCATCGCCTCGCTCGGCGACTTCACGGTCGCAATGGTGACCCGGGGGGGAGTCGCGCTCGAAGGGGTGAACCCTAAAACCCTCGAATCTAGGATTATTTCGGGCCTCTCCTTCTGCGGAGAAGTTCTCGATATAGATGGCGACAGCGGTGGCTATAACCTCCAGGCCGCATTCTCTACCGGGTTCCTTGCGGCCCGACGTATAACAGAGAAATTCCGGAAAAGGCAGGGCACGCTGATCGCCTGAATTCCCACAGCCACCACAAATATACCACCCCTATCATAGCGGCGGGATCGTCCCGGGAAGCACAAATGTGCCATGATACGGGTGCCAGCGGCCACGGTGCAGGAGGCTGTTCACGACGATAGGTTTTGTGTATTTTCCAGTTGCCGGGCTGTAGATCCTGCCCAACTCTCCGCCTTCGGAGATGAGGAGGTGCTCGCCGTTCCCGCTCTCTGCAATGATCCGGTACGCCATCCGGCAGGTCCTATGACCGCCGGAGTAAAAAAGGATTGTTCCCGGGGATGCCGGACACCGTGAACAAATTCACCCGGTTTTTCTTCCGGCTGTTTCCAAAGGCCCCATAATCACCGGATCCGATGGTGTAACCTCCTTCTTGATATGTAACAGGCACTGGGAGACCGATGATGATAAGCCCATGAGCCCGATGCCATTCGTAGTCGCCGGGTCGAGAGGATCACCTTCCGGACGATAGCGATGACAGCAAGGAGATCACGAATTCGACATGGATCATCCTTTCCTGTAAACATACGAACATGGAGTCGAGGATTTCGACCGCGATGAGCCGGGAGAGGAATGCCCCGGTGCGTTGGTCAGTTCCCCGTTGATCAAGAGGAAGAACGGGGAACCGGCCGTGCTTTCACGATCCGCGATGCACATTCGCCGGGGGTAAAGACAAGGACAATCCTGAGCATCGCAATCAAAGCCGCAGAGAAGGACCGTTTTGATTTTTCCACGGATTCCAGAATCCCTGCCCCCTTTTCAGTCTTCCGAAGGAATGAGATCCGGGCATGCCGGATTATAGAGGTTAACTACATCGCCGATGACGATCACGGCAGGAGGTTTTACACCGGCTGCCCGGGCCGCCGGTCCGATGGTGGCGAGGGTGCCGGTCGTGACGCGCCGGTCCCGGCGCAGACCCCGCTCGATGATGGCGACCGGTGTTTTCCCTGCCTTCCCGTTCCTCACGAGTACCTGTGCAATCTTTTCGAGATTTGCGACGCCCATCAGGATCACGATGGTCCCCCGGCTCTTCGCAAGCAGCTCCCAGTCGAGAGCGGGCTCCGGCTTTGCCGGGTCCTCGTTTCCGGTCAGGATGGTCACCTGCGAGGCATATTTCCGGTGGGTGAGGGGAATCCCGACCGATGCGGGTACCGCGAGAGCGCTGCTCACCCCCGGCACCATCTCGACGGGGATTCCCGCGGCCCGTACCGTCTCCAGCTCTTCTCCACCCCGGCCGAAGAGAAACGGGTCCCCCCCCTTGAGACGGACAACGCGTTTTCCGGCCTTCGCCCTGTCAACGATGAGCGACTCGATCTCTGCCTGCTCGAGGACATGCCGGCCGCCGTACTTCCCGCAGTCGATAAGCTCTGCCCCTTCCGGCAGCGTCGAGAGGATCTCTTCGCCCGGGAGCTGGTCGTAGAGAACCACATCGGCTGCGTCGATAACTGCCCGGGCGCGACGGGTAAGCAGGGTTTCGGCGCCCGGGCCGGATCCCACCAGGTACACTTTCCCGGTCATGGCATAAGCCCCAGCCGTGCATACGCTTCCCCGATGAGGGGCCGGGCGCGGGCCTTCAGCTTCCTGCCCTCCTCCCGTGCCTCTTCCAGGTTCCGGACATCGGTTTCGATCCGCTCGGTCATCTTCCCGTCAAGGGAGAGGACCTCGGCCACGAGGTGGCCGGCCCGGCAGTGGATCCCGATGGGGGTGTAGCAGCCGCCGCCAAGCTGCTCCATCACCGCCCGTTCGGCCGCAACATCGGTCCGGGTCTGCGGGTGGTCGAGCGCGGAGAGGATCTCCATGATCGAGGGATCGGCCCGGCTGACGACCGCGATCGTTCCCTGGTTCGGCGAGGGGACGAACGTGTCGACCGGCAGCCGCTCCCCCGGCACGCGTATACCAAGGCGCGTGAGCCCGGCCTCGGCGAGGATAATCGCGTCGTACTCTCCCGAGTTCATCTTCCGGATCCTCGTATCGACATTCCCCCTGAGCTCCTTTGCGGTGACATCGGGGTCGTGGCGCAGGAGCTGAGCCCGCCGCCTTGTGCTCGAGGTCCCGATGACCCGTACGGTGCTGAGAGGAGCAGAATGTGCGATGAAGTCAGCCGCCGAATCGCGTTTCAGGATGGCCGAAGTGAAGAGGCCGGAAGGCCGGAAGGCGGGGATGTCCTTCATGCTGTGCACGGCACAGTCGATCTTCCCGGCCAGGATCGCCTCGTCGAGGGCGCGGACGAATACCCCCTGGCCCCCGATCTCATGGAGGGGGAGCTGGGTGTTCGTATCGCCTTCGGTCGTGATGATTACCTGTTCTGCCACGATCCCCTTCGACTCCAGTTTTTTGCAGACCGTGTCTGCCTGTGCGAGGGCGAGCTTGCTCCCCCGTGTCCCGATCTTCAGCAGCATTGTCCGTACGCCTGCGCAAGGGTAGTGCAGTCCTGTTCGGTATGCGCTGCCGAGAGGAAATTGGTCTCGAACTGGGAGGGAGGGAGGAAGATGCCGCAGTCGAGCATCCTCCCCCAGAATCTGCCGAAAGCTTCGGTGTCGCATTCCTTTGCCTCCCGGTAGTTCCGGGGGGGCGCCGGACGGAAGAAGTATTTGAACATTGAGCCGAGGCTGACAAAGGATCCTTGGCCGGAACCGATCGACTCCCCGATGGCCCGCGTGCGTTCGGCGAGTTTCCCGTACAGCGACGGCCGGGCGCGGATCCACCGGACCGTTGCGATCCCTGCGGTCAGCGAGAGGGGGTTCCCCGAGAAGGTCCCGGCCTGGTATACCGGGCCTGCGGGTGATACGAGCTTCATGATCTCGCGCCTGCCGCCGAAGGCCCCGATGGGGAGTCCGCCGCCGATGATCTTCCCGAGCGTTGTCAGGTCGGGCTGGACACCGAACATCTTCTGCGCCCCGCCAATGCCGAGCCGGTACCCGGTGATGACTTCGTCAAAGATCAGGAGGACGCCGTAGGTTCCGGTGATCTCCCGGATATCGTGCAGGTAGTTGTCTTCCGGGAGGACCGGCCCGATGTTCCCGAGGACCGGCTCGATGATGAGCGCCGCCACGTCATGGTGGGTGGAGAGGAGGGTCTCGAGAGCCTCGGTGTCGTTGTACGGCACCTGCCGGGTATGGGCCACGAGATCGGCGAGCACCCCGGCCGAGTCGGGGACACCGGTCGTGACCGCCCCCGATCCTGCCTTGACAAGGACGGCATCGTGGGCTCCATGGAACCCCCCTTCGATCTTGACGATGTCCTTCTTGCCGGTGAACCCGCGGGCGAGCCGGATAGCTGCCATCGTCGCCTCGGACCCGGTCGACACAAAACGCAGCATGTCCATGCCGG
Organism: Methanoregula sp.; assembly: GCA_035515395.1. Classification (GTDB taxonomy): domain Archaea; phylum Halobacteriota; class Methanomicrobia; order Methanomicrobiales; family Methanospirillaceae; genus Methanoregula. Next base: position 8,948 of record DATJBJ010000020.1, read on the forward strand.
GGTGATCGCCGGTGATGATCCGGGCGAATTCGGGTTCGAGCGGCGATGGCGTCCCGTAGAGCCAGCCGCGTTCGAGCTGCTCTTCGATGGCACGCCGGATCTCCGGGTGCGCATGGCCGAGGAGGAGCGGGCCGTATGCCATGCAAAAGTCGATGAGCGTCTCGCCATCGACCGTCGTGATGTGCGAGCCGTCGGCCCCCGCGGTATAAAAAGGGTACGGCTTGATCGCGCGTACAGGGCTGCTGACCCCGCCGGGCATGAGTCCTTCCGCCTCCGCGAACAGCTCACTGCTCTTCATCGAGCCACCCCGCGACCTCGCCAGCAAAATACGTGATGATCAGGTCCGCGCCTGCCCGCTTGATGCAGGTAAGGCTCTCGAGGACCGCCGCTTTCCCGTCGATCCAGCCCCTCTCCGCCGCGCCCCGTATCATGGAATATTCGCCGCTCACCTGGTAGGCGGCTACCGGGATGCCGAGCGTAGCGACCTCCGCGAGCACGTCGAGGTAAAACCCCGCCGGTTTTACCATCAGGATATCGGCACCCTCCGCAGCGTCCAGCTGCGATTCGAGGAAGGCCTCGCGGCTGTTCCCCGGGTCGATCTGGTAGGTAGAGCGATCGCCGAACGAAAAACCCGAATCGGCCGCTTCCCGGAACGGGCCGTAGAATGACGAGGAGAACTTGGTGGAATAGGACATGATCAGGACTTCTTCGTATCCTTTCGCATCGAGTGCAGACCGGACCGATGCCACCACGCCGTCGAGCATGCACGACGGGGCGACGATGTCGGCCCCGCTCGCCGCATGGCTCGTCGCGATCCGGTTCATGAGCGCGAGGGAGGGATCGTTCAGGAGATCGGTTCCCGACCGTGTCTCGCCAACAATCCCGCAGTGGCCGTGGCTCGTGTACTCGCATGCGCATACGTCAGTGATGACAACAAGCCGGGGGACCTGCGCCTTGATCCTCAGGACCGCCTGCTGGACGACCCCCTCCGGATCATACGCGGATGTCGCTTCCGGATCCTTTTCCTTCGGTATTCCGAAGAGGAGGACGGCGTTGATCCCCCGCCGGTACAGGTCTTCGGCAACGGCCGCGATGCCGGAGAGCGGGTACCGGAACTGCCCCGGCATCGCATCGATGGGGAGCGCCGCGCTGATATTCTCATCCACGAAAAGGGGCGCGACGAGGTCATTCTTCTGCAGGGTCACTTCGCGCAGGAGCGGCTGGATATTCCGTGACCGTGACCTCCTCATCCGTCGCTCGGGAAACATGCTAACGAACGCCACATCCTGCCGCTGGTGATTACATTTTTTCTAATCTGACCGTATATAGACTTCTCTCTGCCGCCACTTCCCGTCATCCGGACTTTGCCGTTTTTGATGACATCTGCCTGAGGTTTGCCGCGAGTCTGAGGGCGCTCATGACGAGGTTCCTCAGGTCCTCCTGTGTGTACCGGTTGCTCTCGATCTGGGCCCAGTCTTTCGTGGTGTCCTCGTCATTTTCCCCGACCCATGAAGCGATGGCGACCTCGGGAGTCGTGAACCCGAGCCAGGAGAAGAAGTTGAGGAGGTTGCCGGCAACATGCTGGATCCCGTCCACATGGCCGACAATGATGAGACCTGCGACCTTTCCGGAGATCATCCGGTTGCCGAACCACGAGTACTGGTTCTCGATGGCGTTCATCCGCTCTACGAATTTCTGGACGAGCGCCGAGTGGTTGTTCCACCGGATCGGTGTCGCGAGGAGGAGGACATCGCAGCCCAGCACCGCGTCATAGATCACCTGCATCTGGTCGTCGTCGTACTTCAGCGAGCTCTGGCAGGGATAGGTGCAGTACCCGGGATTCTCGGAGTAATTGCCCTCGCAGTCGTAGATCTTCAGGTCCTTTATCCGGAGGAACGTGGTGTCGCAGCCCATTCCCCTGCATGAGTCGAGGGCCCGCTGGAGCAGCCGCTCCGACTTGCTCATTCCCGGCTGCTGCCGGCTCGAACCCGAGAGGCCGAGTACCCGGATCCCCCGGACCATGGAGGGATCGACCGCGGGGACGATATTGATCCCGAACTTCCGTCCGACCACTGGCGCAGGCATGATGAGTGATCCAGTGACCGGTTTATAATCTTATCCCCGGATCGCGGGCGAACCCGTGCAGCTGCAGGGCCGGATGATCTGTCCGCTGCCTCTTAGGGTACAGCCAAATCAGATTTATATTCCGGCAGCGGGACGGATACGTATGGAGCAGGAAGCCGCAAAGACCGCAGCCGTCCCTTACCGGGACCAGTGCCGCTGCGGGCCATGCCCGAGCTATACCGAGTGCATGCGGTCGGGCGAAGAACTCGTTTTCTGTCTTGCCGGAAGGAGCCCGGACTGCATGTTCGACAAGCGGGGGTGCCTCTGCCCTGCCTGCCCGGTCCAGTCCGCCCTTGGTTTCAGGAAAGCCTATTACTGCGCACGGGGCAATGCCCGCGAGCTGGGCTGAACCGGAGCGGCAACCCCCGGCTGCCCCCAGGGAAGCACAGGTATTTTACCGGTGTCCGCACAGATCTGATCATGCATTTTCGCGCCATGCTGATCATTTCATTCTCCCTCTGCATCGCAGTCGCTTTCGCCGGGTGTACGCAGGCACCCGTACCGGGAAATACCTCCCCCGCTTCTCCGGGAACTGCCACCATCAGCCTGACTTCGCTCGTCCTGGCGCCCACCGATCTCCCCCCGGGTTACGCCCTTATTGAAAGCAGGGCAAAAAATTCCGGGGATGTCGGGCAGATGGCAAAGGATCTCGGGTGGCAGGGGGGATATGTAGCAATGTTTGCGAATTCTGCAACCAGTGATCCCAACGGGACCGGGATTACCCAGTCGTTAGCGGTCTACCCGGAGAAGAGCATCCCCGATATCACAGCCATGGTGAACACCCAGGACCGGTCCGACGATATCCTGAACTATACGAACCTGTCTGTGACCGGTACCGGCACGGGAGGGTCGGGATTTTACGGAAAGGCTCCCGCAGGCATTGTCGTCAAGCCGACAAACCAGAACCCGCTCAGCACGGGCAACGGGAGCCATGACGTCGAAGTAGTCTACCCCCGCGATATCGTGGAGGTCATCTTTGCCAAAGGCACTGTATTCGAGGTCATCCGGATCACCGGCCCGGGGGCCGACCCGGCCCTCGCAGAGTCGCTGGCAAGGACCGCGTACGGGAAGATCCCATAAAATATCCGGTGAAAAACACCCTATCCTTTTTTACCCTGCCTCTCCCAACCAGAAGTGATCAGACGACCAGGAGCGATAAGGAGATGGAGTTTAAGGACATTGTCATGCAGCGGTACGCGACCAAGCAGTTCGACGGCCGGATGATCGAGGAAGAAAAACTGTTTGCCCTTCTCGATATCATCCGGTACTCCCCATCGGCCCTCAACCTGCAGCCGTGGAAGATCAAGATCGTAACCGCATCGAAGATCAAGGCGGCCCTGCGCCCGCTGACCAACGACCAGCCGCAGGTCACATCGTGTTCCCACCTCCTCGTCTTCTGCGCGAACACCGAGCTCGACCAGCTTGCCGAACGGGTTCTGCTGGGTATGAAGGATGCAGGAGTGCCGGTAGAACTCATCGCGCGGTACACGGAGCTGATCAAAGGATATGTCGGTTCGATGACCCCGGAACGCCGGATGGCGTTTGCACGGGAGCAGATCCACATCGCCCTTGCGAATGCGGTGAACGGCGCCAAATCGCTCGGGCTCGACTCCTGCCCGATGGGCGGCTTCGATCCCGCGGGGTATGCCGAAGCCCTCTTCCTTCCCGACGAGTACGTGCCGGTCGTCCTCTGCGCTGTCGGCTACGCGTCCGATAAACCCCTCCCCAAGGTGCGGTTCCCCCGGGAAGAGGTATTTTTCTAAGACAGATGATCCCGAAGGGAAGACCGGGCTGGAGAAGAACTCGCCAGAGTTCTTAGACATGAGAGCGGGGTTCAGGCTCGCGAACTGCGAAGAATCGCGCTGAAAAACAAACAATTATCGAATAAATCGCATGATAAAAAACGGATTATCCCTCGTTCTTCCCGATCCTGTCCCCGTGCATGATCGCCCGGAGGAGCGCTTCGGCAGCCGGGAGGTCGTCGTCCTCCGCGCAGGAGCGGATGGAGAACGTAGCGTCGGTAAGGAGTTTCTTTGCGAGAACACGGCTGAGGTCGTCCACAATCGCGGCCGTCCGCTCGTCCGTCTTTCCGAGCCGGGCGAGGGCGCGGTCGCGCTCCCGGATCCTGACCGCCTCGGCCCAGGTATGGAGGGCTGCGAGAGTATCGTCGGCCGACTTCCGGTTGAGGTGCCGGAGGAAGAGGCCGAGTTCATCCGCGACGAACGCACGGGCGCGTTCCGCCTCGCCCTTCCGGGTGCTCATCGTCTGCTCGTTGATCTCCCGGAGGCTGTCGAGGGAGAAGAGGCGGACGCCGTCGATCGTTCCCGCCCCTTCCTCCACGTCGCGGGGCTGGGCGATATCGATGAGGATGAGCGGCCGGGGGTGCCCCTCGAGCGGCCAGCACCGGTCCCGCATCGCCCGGGCGAGATCCGTTTTGTGAATGATCGGGTGGGGGGCGGAGGTACAGGAAATGACGACGTCCGAGAGGGTGATGTAATGGTAGAGCTCCGACATCCGTACCGCCTTTCCCCCGATCTTGTCCGCAAGGACCTGCGCCCTGCCGAACGTCCGGTTGGCCACGTACATCGCGGTGAGTTTCCGGGCCGCAAGGGCCTGGGCGACGAGGAGCCCCATCTCGCCACTCCCGATGACGAGGATGTGCCTGCCGTCAAGGGTGCCGATCTGGGACTCGGCCAGCTGCACTGCCGCAGAGCCGACCGATACCGCGCCCCGGTTGATCATCGTCCGTTTCCGCACCTCGATGCCGACATGGACAGCCTTGTTGACGGAAAACTCGAGGAGCTGTCCTGATGTGCCGGCTTCCTGAGCATCCGCAAGGGCTTTTTTGAGCTGCCCGATGATCTGGTCCTCGCCGACGATCATGGAGTCGATGCCGGACGCGAGCGTAAAGAGGTGGGAGAATGCCTCCTTTCCCTCGAGAACAAAGAACCCGTCCCGGCCCTGCTCCGCGAGGAAGTCCCGGAGCGCCCGGGCGTCCCCTTCCACCATCACCTCGACGCGGTTGCAGGTCTGGAGGAGGAGCGCACCGCGGAAATGCTGCCCGGCGCACGCGAGGAATGCCGGCTCTTCGGGGAACCGGAAGGCTTCGATGGCCTTAACGTCAGCGGTGTGGTGGCTTAGCCCCGCGATCGCGATGGGGCCGGGCGTATGGCCGCCGGTCATATGCCGTACCTCTCCCGAATGTAGTGCCGTGCTCCGGCCGGGTCCTCCCCGGCCATCCTCCAGGCCTCAGGGTCGTCGAGGATATCCCGGAGGATCACGTTCCTTTCCTGCTGGGAAGGCTCGCAGGCTTTCAGCCGTTTCCGCACATCGGCCTGGAGCCCGATCATCGCATCGAGCGCGGGATACTCCGCTTCGAGGCGCTCCCGGATAAACCGCGAGACGGCAGGGCTGTTCCCCCTGGTGCTGATTGCGAGGGTATAATTCTTTCCCCTCGTGACCGAAGGGATTGTCACGTCCCCTGCCTCTCCGTCTGCATTATTGAAAAGGATTCCCCTCCCGCGGCAGATCGCCCCGATCCGGTTGTTCTGTTCCGGGTCGGAGAGGGCCCCGACAACGAGGAACGCCCCGCCCACCAGCTCTTCAAGGGAATCGTCGAGAGCTTTATGGACATCCATCGCTATTCTTTCGACCGGGATGTCGGTAAACTTATCCCCAAACGACCTGCTCACGACGGTGACGTCAGCTTCGCCCCGGAAAAACCGCGCCTTCCTCTCCGCAACCTTCCCGCCCCCAAAGATGACGACGCGCCGCCCGGAGCAGTCCACGAAGAGGGGAATCATCGTACTACGTTCGCCACCGCTTTACTTTAAGATGTTGGATTCAGGGTGCACGGGGAGCGTGACCGGGCACCGCCGGAAATACATCCCGTCGGGTTCAGCCGTTGCCGGGCTCGCAGCTGCGAAGCCTTCCCACCGGAGGAAGAAGCCGCAGTCCCGGAAGTTCCCTGCCCGTGATTTCTTGCAGCCGGGTGAACATGGAAGAGAGAATTTAAGGTTCCCGGCAGGAAAAGTCTGAGGCACAGGAGAGGCAGTATGGGTCTGCGTGCACGGGACCGGCAACCGGGGCGTATCTGCAGGTACTCGTTCGGTTCCGCGCTGATGCTGGATAACGCGGTAAGGCGGCTGTTCCAGAACCCTGGAAAGATCCTTGGCGGGCTGGTCCGGGAAGGGATGACCGCGATCGATATCGGCTGCGGGCCGGGGATGTTCACCCTGGCGATGGCCCGTCTGGCGGGACCTACGGGAAAGGTCATAGCTGTCGATCTCCAGCAGGAGATGCTCGACCGCCTCAGGACGAAGAGCGACCGGTTCGGACTCACGCCCCGGATCGCCTTCCACCGGAACACCCCGGACTCGCTTGGTATCGATACAAAAGCTGACTTCATCCTCTCCTTCTATATGGTTCACGAGGTGCCGGACCAGGTCAGGTTCTTCAGGGAAGTGCGGGGGCTCCTGAAGCCCGGCGGGAAATATCTTATCGTCGAACCGAAGTTTCACGTGAGTTGGCCGGCGTTTGCCGAGACGGTGGAACGCGCACGGCGATCGGGTCTCGCCCTCATAGAAAGCCCGCGGATTACCCTGAGCAGGGCTGCACTCTTCGAGGTCTCCTCCTGACGGTCCGCAGGCCGGTTTCAGGTACGGCTGATCCCGGAAAGGCACGCCCAAGCTGGTTCCCTTCCTGCCGGGCGATCCACAGCTTATTAAGGAAATTTTTTTTAAACAGCAGTCATGGTCCACGGGGCGAGCCCCGACGAGGCAGCGAGTGTCCGTGGCTCCCTCATTGTCAATAAAAACTCCGGGATTCTGATGTTAAAATGATCTTTTCGAAAACCGAATCCTTTTATCATCAGGTCTCCGTGGAAAACCTTCTTAACCGTGCAGCGAATCACACAATAATGGCAAACGTGACAGCCGAAGGGAAGAAGGCAAAGCTCTGGGATGACCACGACAGCGGCGTCCACCACCTCGGTCCTGCGGGGAAAAGCCTCCTTCAGGACCTCGCCCGCGAACACGGGACCCCGATCTTCGTGGTGGACCACGAGCAGATCCGGAATAATTACCGTGAGTTCCGGGAACACCTGCCCCGGATCCAGGTGTACTACGCGGTCAAGGCAAACTCGGATCCGGAGATCGTGAAGACGCTCTTTGATATGGGGTGCAGCTTCGATGTCGCGTCGATGCCCGAGTTCATGATCGTGTACGAGAATATCAAGTGTATGCCGGATAAGGAGCGGCAGGACTGGATCTGGGACAAGATCATCTACGCAAACACCATCAAGCCCATCGAGACCCTTGAGGCACTCGACCACTACAAGCCGCTGGTCACGTTCGACAACCGCGAGGAGCTCAGGAAGATCCGCATCCATGCCCCTCACGCAGGTCTCGTGCTCCGCCTGAGAGTTCCCAACACCGGCTCCGTTGTCGAGCTCTCTTCAAAGTTCGGGGCAGACCCCGGCGAGGCGGTAGACCTTATCGAAGAGGCCTTCCAGTCGGACCTCGTGGTCGAGGGCCTGAGCTTCCACGTTGGCAGCCAGTGCACGAACTTCGAGAACTACATCACCGCCCTCGAGATCTCGGCAAACATCATTCAGGAGACCGAGAACCGGACCGGAAAGTGCATACGGATCCTCGATATCGGGGGCGGCTTCCCGGTAAAATACCACCCCGAGGTCAAGTCCTTCGAGACTCTTGCCGAGAAACTCAACACCGAGCTCTCCCGCCTCTTCCCGGACGACATGGAGATCCTTGCGGAACCCGGCCGGTTCCTCGTCGCGAATGCCTGCTCGGTTGTCGCAAAGGTTGTGGGGAAGGCGTTCCGGGACGGGAAGCCTTCTTACTACATTAACGACGGGGTCTACCATACCTACTCCGGCCAGGTCTTCGACCACACGAACTACCCGGTCCTCCCATTCAGGGAAGGCGAGAAGCAGATCTCTGCGGTCTTCGGGCCGACCTGCGATGCGTTCGACACGATCACGCTCTCGGCTGAACTGCCGGAGCTTGAGATCGGCGACCTTGTCTACTCGGAGAATATCGGGGCATATTCCCACGCTTCCTCTACCTATTTCAACGGGTTCCCCCCTGCAAAGGTCGTGCATATCAACCGGTGACCGGGCCGGTTTCTGAGATTTTTCGGCAGTAAAAGGCCGGGAGAGTTTTTTTATCTTGTGCAGGAATGAAAAATTTCCGCGGGTCGGCCGGAAGATATAATTGTTCTCAGGATCCCGCTGGAAATTTTCCGGTGACATTCAGAAATGATCGCCGAGATCCTCAATCCGATTACAGAACCGGAAAAAATGCACCGCAAAAATTTCCGGAGAGATTTTGCTTAGGAAAAATAATCCGTAAATTTTTTCCGCGGAAAAAAATCAATCCTGTCCGGTCCATTCTCCTGGAAATCTCTCGCAGAATCCCTGGAATCACGCCTCCGTCAGCGGAGTAGTTCGGAAAGCAGTCGTCCGTTGGCAAAGCATCTCCTCAGATAGCCTCCATCCCTCATGGGGATCCGCACTTCCGGAATACCTCATCCCGAATACGCCCGTATCGGGCTCCTTTTGCCAATCGGACGATCCGGTTTTTGGGTCCATCGGAAACCGTGTCGACGCCGACGGAAAATATCTTTTTAATCGGTTTTTTTCAAAAAATATTCGTTTTAAACGATTTAAGACCGGCCAA
>DATJBJ010000021.1:0-16302 GCA_035515395.1 Methanoregula sp.
CCGATCCTCAGGTATACGGGCCCCGTCTCGTTGGCTGCCGAATCGGACGGGGTCTCCGATTCACCGAGCGGGAAGAGCTCGCCGGTCACGATCTCCGAGATGTTCAGGTGATTTTCTGCGAGTTCCGGGGCCCCGTAGACCACCGTCAGTTGCATAGGCAGGCCGATCGTCTTTTTATCGTTGTCCTTCATGCCGATGACTCCCTGCGTGATGGCCGCCATCTCCGATCGGTGGAATGCGATCTGGGTATTCCAGTTTCCCGACTGGGAATCGTACACGTACACCGGAGTCAGGTTCTGCCCGATACTCTGGTTTGCGACGATCGACAACTGCTTCGAGAGCAGGAGGCCGTTTGCCGCACCGGTCTTCCAGAGCTGCTGGTCGGAGGTCACGATGGCTCTTCCGTTGGCATTATACAGGGTATAGTCAAGGACGACCGTGTCGCCGGCCTTGATCGGCGCGAGGCCGGTGATCCAGCCCGACCCCATGGCAGAGGCCACCATCAGCACGACAAAAATGACACAGGCACCGATGACAAGTACCTGCTTGATCCTCTTTGACCGCTCTTCCTTCTTCTTCTTTTCACCCATCAGGTTCCTCCTTATGAGATCATCGTCCAACGCTCATAAACTATTCCGCACTGACAGGAACGGGAGAATGTTTATATAACTGCGGGGACACTGACGTGCATCGATCCGGCAGGGCATAAAAAAAGCCCTCCCGCGGTCGTGGGAGGATAACCGTGGAGTACAGAAGAGATCCAGTTCGGTCGGTATTGCGCGATATGGAGCGGATGCGGTATGATCTCGCGAGGATGCTCCGGGACACCTCGGAGAGCGGGAGGTTTCCGCCACCCGGCAGCGTGACGGACCGGCTCCTTCCCGCAATCCGGGGGGAGTTCCGGGTCGATGTCCGGCAGGAGGGCGGGGAGATGATCGTGACCGCCGATCTCCCGGGCGCTGAGAAGGAGGACATCGCGGTCGGGCTCGTCAGCCCCCGGGCACTCGAGATATCCTGCAAACGGGAGGAGAATGCCGGGGACATGCGGGGGTTTTACGTGCGCGAACGCATACCGGGACCGGTGCGCAGGATCGTGGAACTGCCTGCCGAAGTGACCGAGGACGATGCGAGCGCCGGTTTCACCAATGGCGTTCTCGAGGTCCGGTTAAAGATCATCGGCGCCCCCCGCCGCCTGCCGATCGCGATCGAATAGGCGTCCTCCAGGCCCGATCTCATTTTTCCGATGACTATTAGTTCTTTTAGCGCCAGAAGGAGTAGTGATGGACAAGAAGAAGGTCAGGGATTACATGACCTACGACGTCATCAGTGTCGATATCCACGGCACGACAAAAGACGTCATCGAGCGGATCCAGACGACGAACCACGACGGCTTTCCTGTCGTGGACGGGAAAGAGGTTGTGGGATACATCTCTGCCCGCGACCTCCTCTTCGTCCCCTCGGCAACACCGATCGAACAGGTGATGTCCTCCAACCTCATCGTCGCGGACCCGGACATGGATATCAACGATGCAGCGAGGGTCATATTCCGGAGCGGGATCCAGAAACTTCCGGTTGTGGACGAGAAGAACCACCTGCTCGGGATCATCTCCAACTCCGACGTCATCCGCTCCCAGATCGAGCACGTCTCACCCGAGAAGGTCTTCAATTTTATGACCACCCTCAAGAAACTGTACGGCGTAGACCCGGCCCTTGAGCGGGGGATCGTGCCGGTCGCCGATCTCCTGCCCACCCAGTCCAAGATCTACGAAGACGAGCTCGAAGGGCGGATCTACGAGATCAAGAAGGGGCTCGCCGAGCCTATCATTGTCGTGAAACGGCCGGGGCGGACCATCCTCGTGGACGGGCACCACCGTGCGCTCGCCGCCAAACGCCTTGGCATCACCGCTCTCGACGCGTATATCATTGAGATAAAAGAGGACATCGAGCTCGGCATGGAACGGACCGCCCATGCGATGAACCTGAAGTCGCTGGACGATATCCAGGTACTCGACTATGCCCGGCACCCGCTGGTGGCGATTACCCACCGGCTCGTCCGCAGGGTTTAGGCGTTCGCCCCCCGCTCCTGCCGGGCCGCGGCGTGATCCCGGACCGGATCCGCCCTGATCCGGCCCTGGTCCGGCCTTCACGCGAATTTCCGTAGATATATAAATGCCCGCGAACGAATACCTTTGACTGCTCTGTACCGAAGCCCTGCGCTTCCAAAACCAGGGTGAAAGCACGCGGGATGATCGTCTCATGAAGATACGGGAGCTCCTCACCACAATCCTGAAAAATGCCCCGGTCCGGGGCACGTTCGAACTGCCGGACCTGCTCAGGTTCGCGACGAAGAATACCGCAACGGGCATGGCGGTGGCAAAGGAGGCCGAAATCGAGTTCTACCTCGCGTTCATCGGGGGGGAGCCCGAAGGCGCCGTCTACATCGACGAGAAGGGCACGTTGTTTGGCGACAAAGCCATTATGATGATCACCGACCGCGAGAGTTTCGTCTTTTACGATCTCAGTCCCGATATCGTGGACTCGGTCATCATGGGAAGCCGGATCTTCGAGAAATCGCACCTGCGCAAAGGGGTCCCTTCGCTCATCCCCGAGGTGGGCAAAAAAGCGGCAGGTATCGGCAATCTGACCGTGGTCGTACAGCACGGGGGGGAAGCCCAGAACGGGGTACGGGTCTCGATCCGGAAGGACGGCAAGATCGTAGGCAGCGACGTGACCACGGCCGACGGCTCGGTCGGCTTCAGGGTCCTTCACGGTGCGTACGACTGCATCGTGCAGGACCGGAACCAGCAGATCACGACCCGGCCCATCACCTTCGATCCGGCGGCGCCAAGAATAATTGTGGATGTATAATGGGGATTCCACCCCGCGTTTTCCTTTCCCGCCCTGACAACAGCGGATTTCCGGTCGGATTAAAATACGAAATCCTTTAATTGCAGGATGACAGAGCTACACGTATGAAGATAGGACGTGAAGACTTCGAGGCGCTCATCAAGGGGGAGAAGACCATATCCCCGTACATCGAGCTGGATCCCCTCGCGGGTTCGTATTCGGTCTTTGGGGTAAAGACCGCGAGCAACCCCAATTATCTTGTCAAGGCAATCTACGAGATGTACGAGGCGAACCTCAACAAGAAACTCGCGGTAAAGGCCGTACGCAAGCTCTTCCGTTCTGTCGGCATGGGGTCCGTCGGACTCAACAACCTCCTCAAAAAACAGGGGATGGAACTGAAGCCCGCGGAGTTCCTCATGCTCGTGTTCAAGCTCCAGCACCAGCAGGGATGGGGGGCGCCCTTCGAACTCGTGGAGGCAGGGGAGAAGCGGATCATTCTCCGCACGAAACAGACCTTCGAATCCCAGGTCATGAAGGACTGGAACATGACGGTCTGCGGCATCCACCAGGGGTGGATCGAAGGCGTGCTGAAGGCGGTGACCGGTAAGAACTGGTTCTGCCTGGAGAAGAGCTGCCACGCGAAGGGCGACGAATACTGCGAGTTCGTTGCCGACCAGGTCGAGCCGAGCTGGAAGTTCAAGGCCGAGTCCGTGGTCAAGGGCGACTCTGCGATCACCGAGTTCATCGAGCATAAGCCTCTCGAAGGAAAGATCCAGCTCATCGACGAGCCGGTCGTCATGATGCCCCGGTTCATCTTCACCTCCATGACCCAGTCCCTCAAGAAGACCATGGGCGAGGCGCCGGCGAGCGGGGTCAACTACCGCGCTTACATGGACATGGGGAAGGAGAACGTGGAGCACTACAAGAAGATGGGCCTCACCAACCCCAAGACCCTCTCTGACATGGCGTTCACCTTCTACTCCCAGATGGGCTGGTTCAATGTCGTCAAGGAGGAGTGGGACGAGAAGGCCAAGACCAAGACGATCACCCTCTCCCACACGGTCGAATCCGAGTCGTTCGGGACTACCGGAAAGAACGTCTGCTTCTGTACTGCCGGCCTGCTCGCGGGCATCATCGAGGGTTCATTCGGGATCAAGGTCCAGGCAAAGGAGATCAAGTGCAAGTCCAAGGGGGATGAGCACTGCGTCTTTACTATCACCAACAAGGCCGAATAAACTTATTTTATATATTCTTCCCGCCCAACTGATCATGAGACAGCCGACGGGACAACATCATCATGGCGCCGATTCCCAGGATTCTTATCGTCGAGGATGACGAGATCATCTCGAACCTCATCGCCACGATGCTGGAACGGAAGGGGTACGGTGTCATCGGCCAGGTGATGTCCGGAGAAGAGGCGATCATAAAGTCCGCGGAACTGGAGCCGGATCTCGTGATCATGGACATCAACCTCTGCGGCATCCTTGACGGTGTCTCCGCGGCACGGTATATCTTCACCCTCTTCCAGATACCGATCATCTTCCTCACCGCACTCAGCGACGACACGCTTCTCGAGCGGGCGAAGGCCGCCCAGCCGTACGGGTTCATCATGAAACCCTTCACCGACAAGGAACTGATCTCCAATGTCCAGCTCGGGCTCTACAACCACAGCATCAGGAAAAAATTCCTGGACAAATACCCTGTAGGCGATCCCAAAAAGATCATGAATGCCCTCGAAGTTGTCGTTATCACCGACAACCGGGGGAGGATCATCTTCTTCAACCCGTATACCCCCCGTCTCTTCGACGCCCTGGAAAAACAGCTGCTCATGAACCCGTTCCGGAATGTCGTTACGCTGGTGAACGAGCAGACGAACGAGCCGCTGGAGGACCTCGTTTCGGAAGTCACGGGACAGATGCTCGTCGTCATGCACGAGTTCAATACCGAGATGGTCACCCGCTCCGGCAAACGGCGCAAGGTCGCGGTCGTAGCCCGGCCCATCAAGGACGAACGGAACGAGCTGATGGGCGTCTTCATCCACATCAAGGAAAAATCCCTCGACCAGATCAAGATGGCAAAGAAAGGATAACGATCCGTTTGGTTTTTGGCTCTTCTGGGAAGTATTCGACGGGGACGCGGCCGGGGGTGGCATCTCTTCCCGGAGGGAAACGGTGGCTTCGGGAAGAACCCCGGGGGTTCCCCGGGTTTATGCCTCCGCACCCGAAGAACCGGGCAAAACGGGATTCGGGATCTGATGGATCCACCGGTTCCGGGACGCGGGAGGGGGTCACCCTCACCAACCCTTAAATCATAATGGCGTGCCGGATAAACCGGGATTCACCGGATCTTCTTTTCAAAAACAAACAGGTTTTCACAAGGCGTACCGGCAGGGAGAGTGCCGGAAAAATCTGTCGGGAGAGAAAAGGTTTTACGTCTGGGATTTCTTCTTGAAGAGCGCCTTGGAGAACCGGTCGATGAACCCCTCTTTCTTCTCCTCGGTCTTCTCTTCCTTGTAGGCGACCCCGACCAGATCGGAAGCGATCCGGCGGACCGCCTTCGACGCCGGGGACGAGGGATACTTGATAACGATGGGCGTCTTGGCCGACGATGCCCTGCGGACATTGGCGTCCTCGGGGATGATGCCGATCACCTTCACCCCGAGCACCTTCTCCATCTTCTTCGTGATGATATCGGTCTTGTCCTGGTCCACCCGGTTGATGATGGAGCCGAGCACGTGGCCGCCAACGACCTCGGTGAGGATCTTCGTCTTGAGGGCATCGACAATGGACGAGAGTTCGGGGTTGACTACCAGGATTACCTCGTCGGCAACCGCAAGGGGCACGACTCCGTCCTTACTGATCCCGGCGGGGGCATCGATGAGGAGGAACTCGCACCGCTTGACGATCTCGCTCATGACCTCCCGGATCCGGTCGGGGTCGGCCTGCTGGAATCCCTGGAGCGATATGCCGCTCGGGATCACCTTGAGGCCGGCCGGCCCTTCGTAGATCGCATCGTTGATGTTCCCTTTTCCTGCCAGGATCTCGTGGAGGGTGATCGGGGCGTCCTGCAGGCCGAGCACCAGGCCGACATTCGCCATGCCGATATCTGCGTCCATCAGGTAGGTTTCCTTGCCGAGCTGGGCGAGCATTGTTCCGAGGTTGACCGAAACGGTAGTCTTTCCCGTACCACCCTTCCCGGAAGCGATCGTGTAAACCTTGACCATCTAACACCCGTTATGATGAGTATTTATGCTGTCTTTATATAAGATTACTGAATTTTTCGTATGATTCTGTTATATCCACCAGTTTAAAATATCTTTTGTATCCGCGGTGATTTCCGAAAGAACCCGGTCTTCCACCGGCCTTTTTGCCCGGATAATCCCGACGAGGCCCGATCCCCGGTGGACGAGGCCGAAGAGCTGTACCCCCGGCGCCCGGGCATCCGGATCGCGTGCAAACCGGCCGCTGAAGATCGCTGCATCGTCCTGTGCCGTCGCCGATCCGGAAGATGCGAAGACCAGGCCGTCGCGGGTCGCAAGGGTGAACTGGTCGAGGGAATATTTCTTCGCGAGCGCCTGGAGGCTTGCGGTGATATCGGCACGGCCCCCGAGGAGATCGACGGCCTCTCTTTCGGCCGGGACGCGGGCCTCCGCCGCGCTGACCGGTACACCGGCCGGTACGCTGACGGGTGGGCCCGCGGCGGCTTCAGGACGTCGCAGCCGGACAGGCACCGGACCGGCTGCGGGCATGGCGGAAGTTTCCGTAACCGGCTCTGTCCCGGAGGATTTCACCTGCCGTTTTTTCAGGAGAACCACAGCAACCGCAATCACGACGATCGCGATGATGCCGGCGATGAGGAGGGGAATGAGATTATCGGGTAACGGTAACAGACTTATGCTAATCACTTCCATCGGGCAGGAACGTCTACCGCTCCATCAGGTGTTCGAGGTGAAGCTGCTTGATCATGGTCTTGCAGTCGGACCGGATCTTGTCGGCTACGTTTTCGAGGTCGACGGTGTCGAACGTATCGAGATCGCTCTCGGGACCTGGTTCGCCGGCAGCGGGATGGTCTTCCTGCTCCGCTGGCACCGCTTTTCTCTCGGGAGCGGCCTCGTGAACCGCCGGCAGCCTCTCGGAAATCGCCGGCTTGTGCGAAGGGGAAGCCCCCGGTGCATGCGCCCGGACCTGTTCATGGGAAGGCATCCGGGACGGGACCGCAGGCGCTCCATGCCGGGGTGGAGTCTTTACTGATGTGTGAAGGGGGGCCTGCGGGGGGTGGACGGCCGGCTTCCTCGGGAGCGGGGGCGGAGCTTTGGCAGGCGCTGCCCCGCGGGCCGGAGCAGCCGGGCCGGCGGGACGGGCAGCGGCCCTCGTGATCCGCGATGACTTGTTGAATTCAAGGGAGAGCTGGATCTGGGCTTCATCGAGAGACGAGAGTGCGGCGTCGACCTCCTGGTCATCCGCCTTTCGCAGCTCATCCCAGGCACTGTCGCCATGCCGTCCCAGGAAATCGGCGAGGATGCATTTTCCGGACCGGAATACGAGCGTTACATTCTCAGTGTCGTACGAAATGGTGCATATGCCCGAAAAGGCTGCCCGTTCGATCTCTTCCAGAAGGTCGGATACCCTCACCGCCCGTTTGATCTCGCGGAACGTGCCCCTCGGGAGCTGCATGGTAAGTACTCTTTCCTTCTCTAGCTATATAGTTCCTTTTTCGCCGGATGACATCCGGTATGCCCGGTATGCGCTTTGCGCGTGAAAAAATTAAAACCTATGGGTACTTTATAAATCCCGCGGTCAGCGAAGTAAAAAAATTGACTCGTTTTTCATGTATTACTCATTAAATTTCGGATTTTTTTGCATTGCACGCAAAGATAAAGACTAACATTTTAATAGGAACAAAACAAGAGAGAACATTTATAACGTGGTGAAGAAATGCTGAAACCGTTATTAGAGGAGTTTCTGAAGGTGGAAGGGGTATCAGCTGCGGTCGTGGTGGGCAGGGACGGCTTTGTCATCGAGAGTGCGGTCTCGGGCAAGGTCGACATCGAAGCCCTTGGTGCCATGGCATCCACCGGCCTCGGTACTTCCGAAGCGATGGGCAACACGCTCGGAAAGGGGGAGCTCTCTCAGATGCTTGTCGAACTCGAGAAGGGACCGATCATCCTCTCCCCCCTCTCTTCAGATGAACTGATTGCGATCGTTGCGGATACGACCTCCAATGTCGGAAGAATTCGTTATGAGCTGAAGAAAAACAAGGAACGGATCGTCGCCGCGCTCTAACAACGTCCTCTTTTTTCTATGAAACTACCCGCAGGAACCGACGGGGGGACCATCACCAACCCTCAGGAAGAGGGGTTGATGCAGTATCTGATGGACTTTCGTGGTGCCATCGAGATTGACACTCCTTCAGGCCACGGGTTCATCATAACCGAGAACGGAAACCTGGTAGCGGCATACTTCAGGAACGGGGAAGGGGCATTCCGCGGCAAATCCGCACTTACCCACATGATCACGGAATCGGGCGACGGGACTGATGCTCCCCAGTCCTTCACGCTCAGGAAATATTCGGTCGCAGAATTTTCCCAGGCGGTTGAGGTTTCAAGGGAGGAGAATCTCCTCATCTCGGTACCGCCTTCTGCCGGAGAGCAGGCACCGGAGAAAGGGCCGGCGGCTGAAAAAGCGGTCTCCCGGGTCCCTGCCCTGCTCGACGAGGAAAAGTTGCGGAAGATCGTCTCCCAGCCCGGCGTCATCGCGGTCTCTGCATTCTTTGAAGGGTTCCCGGTCCAGTCCATCGGCCAGGCAGACTTCGAACATGTCGCTGCCCTTGCCGAGGACCTGATGAGGGCGGGCACCAAGATCGCCCAGGAGATGAAGATCGGCGTTCCCGACCAGCTCATCCTCGAGACTGCCGGCAACAAGCTCATCATCGCTCCCTGCGGCGATCTCTTCC
The DNA here is from genome assembly GCA_035515395.1 of Methanoregula sp. Taxonomy (GTDB): domain Archaea; phylum Halobacteriota; class Methanomicrobia; order Methanomicrobiales; family Methanospirillaceae; genus Methanoregula. The sequence continues at coordinate 8,800 of DATJBJ010000021.1, forward strand.
TTTGCGTGTTCACCACATCCGATGCCCAGCTGGGAATGATCCGGGTAGTCCTCAGGAGCATCCAGCAGGAAATTGCAGGATGAGCCTGAAGGGGCCGAATCCTGCAGGATTCGCCTGAATTAAGCATGCAAATAGCAACCGGTCGAATATTTACGGGTATGTTATATCCACAGAGTAGATATACTACAATGTGAAATTATCATTAACAGTTCTTGACTTGGTTCTCCGGCCGGCAAGGTGATAACGGATGGCAACTGACGACGATGACACCCTGGAAAATACAAACTCTCTCCTGAAACTGATCGGCGGTATCAAAAAAATGGAGGAGGAACGGAAGACGGAAGAACCAAAGGAGGCCCCTCCCCCCCAGAGACCTGCCGCCAACCCGTCCCGTGACGGTGATTTCTCCGCCCTGATAAACAAGCTGAGTATGGCAAAAAAGGAGATGCCCCCGCCTGTATCCGCACAACCTTCGCCCGTCGCGAAACCGCCGGCAGGACCCCCTGTCCCCGCCGAAGACTTCCTCTTTTCTGATGCAGCAGACCAGCCGAAAGTCTCCCCCGCCCCACCGGCACCGGCTCCCCGCACCCCCCCCGTAAAAAAACCGGCGCTCCAGGAATCACGCGAAGCACCCGGGGAGCCCGCCGGAAAGACCGAGGTGTACGGGAAGGATGTCCGGGGATCGCTCGGGAAACTCCTCTCAACGATGGGCACCGCTGCAAAGGAGTCCCCCCAGCCCGCACCTCAGGCAGCCCGGCCGGTCCCCCCGCCTTCGCCGCCTTCGCCCGGTCCCGCCGACCAGGTAATCGAGATCATCGATGAAGATCCCAAGGCAGCGCTCCGGCGCGCGGCAGCGACCGGAAAGGCACCTGCACCGGAGAAGGCCCCGGCCGCTGCGGGGACGGAGGCGGACGAGAAGATCATCACGGTCGACCAGATCGCCGATCTCTCGGGCCTCATCCTTCCGAAAGGGGCTACGTTCCAGATCGACGAACTCAGGCTGCACGGGAGGATCAATGCGTTTGAAGGGACCGGATCCGGCACCCTCCCTCCCGAGCTCAACGAGATCTGGAAGCGGGAGTTCTCTACCGCCGGGTTCAAGGACCTCGATATCGATGGCGAAGTAGGGGCGATCCAGGCAAAAGCCAAAGCGGAGCCGAAGAAATTCGGGCTCGGTTCCCTCTTCAGCGTCATCCGGACCGAGACCGAGGAGTACGACATCAAGGTGCACGGCCCGCTGGTCGATCTCGCGTTCTCGCCGAACCCCGGTGTCGAAGAGATGGAGATGTACCCGGTCAACGAACCCTACGCGTTCGTCCGGATCACCTACGATCACGCCACGCATGAATACACGTACCATGTCCTCGAACCGGTCCTCACCGAACCGGAGAAGGATCTCTTAAAGGAGCTGAAAGAACGCCTCTTCGAGACCCTCGACATCAACACGAAGGATATCTCCAAGGAAGAGGCGAGAAGGCAGCTCCGGGCCGGGGCCGACGATATCATCCGCGATTTCGGCATCAAGCTCACCCCGCCCGTGCGAGAAAAGATCCTCTACAACATGTACAAGGATTTCCTCGGCGACGGTCTCATCGACCCCATCATGCACGACAAATACATCGAGGATATCTCGTGCGATGGCGTCCACACCCCCCTCTTTGCCTTCCACGCGAGTTACGAATCGATGAAGACGACGCTTGCCTACCACAACGCGGAGGAACTCGATTCGTTCGTCACCAAGCTCGCGCAACGTGCGGGCAAGTACATCTCCATAGCGGAACCCATCCTCGATGCCACGATGCAGGACGGTTCCCGTATCCAGATGACGCTCGGCCAGGAAGTCACGGCGCACGGCTCGACCTTCACCATCCGTAAGTTCAAGGACGAGCCGATCACCCCGACCGACCTCATCGAGTGGCGCACGTTCGCCCCGCTCTCGATCGCGTACATCTGGCTCTGCGTGGAGAACGGGAAATCCGCGATCTTCGCCGGCGGGACAGCATCCGGGAAGACCACCTCGTTAAACGCCATCTCGCTGTTCATCCCCCCCATGGCAAAGATCGTCTCCCTCGAGGATACCCGGGAAGTGAAACTGCCCCACCCGAACTGGATCCCGAGCGTTACCCGGGACTCCTTCGATACCGCCGGCAGGGGGGAGATCAACATGTACGAACTCCTCCGTGCCGCGATGCGGCAGAGGCCTGAATACATCATCGTGGGCGAGGTCCGTGGCAAGGAGTGCCAGACCCTCTTCCAGGCGATGAGCACCGGCCATGTTACGTACTCGACCACGCACGCGGATTCGGTTGCGAGCGTCGTGCACCGTATCGAGAACCCGCCCATGGACGTCCCGCGGAACATGCTCTCTGCGCTCGATTTCATCTGCGTCCAGGTGCAGGCCCGCGTAGGCGGCAAGCGGATCAGGCGGAACAAGCAGATCGTCGAGATCCTCGACATAGACCCGAGGACGAACGAGCTGATCACGAACGAGGTCTTCAAGTGGCGGTCTGCGACCGACGAGATCAGCTACTCCGGTAAATCCTACCTCCTGGAGGAGATCATGGAGGCGAAGGGGTGGAGCGAGAACCGGATGCGGGAAGAACTCAAGCGCAGGCAGGAAGTCCTCGAATGGATGCGGATCAAGAAGATCCGGCACTACAAGGACGTCGCGAAGATCCTCATCTCCTACCATCGCGATCCTGAGGCCGTCATCGAGCGCGTGAGGAAGGACCTGTATGAATAGTTTCGAGCGTTTCAGTTTCAACCTCCTCGGCAAGAAGATGAAGGACAAGCGCGAGCAGTACGGGCAGCTCAGGAACGATCTCCTCGCGGCACGGTTCAAGACGCCCTTCGAGGTCTACCTCTCCACCGCGTACCTGAGCGCGATCATCGTCGGGCTCACCGCCGCGGTCTTCATCGGCCTCATCACCTGGGTCCTCAAGCTCCCCAACCTGATCAAGTACCGGGGGGCGGTCCCCGAACCGCTGGTCGGCCTCTCGGCATACAGCCTTATCCTCGGCACGATATTCATCACGATCTTCTCGCTCCTCGTTTTCGGGGGGCTTACCTACGTCGCCTTCATCATGTACCCCGGGATCGAGGCGAGCAACCGCCGGCGGAACATCGACGCGAGCCTCCCCTACGCGATCAACTATATCACCTCCATGTCGACCGCCGGCATCACCCCGGCGGAGATCTTCCGGCTCCTCGGTGACAGCCCCATCTATGGCCAGAGCGCGGTCGAAGCCCGGTACGTAGCCCGGGAGATCGATATCTTCGGGAGGGACCTCATCGATGCCCTCAGGCTCGTCTCCGCAAGTACCCCGAGCAAGCGGATGAAGGAGTTCCTGCAGGGAGCGATGGCGAGTATCTCGAGTGGCGGTAACCTGACGGACTATTTCCGGACCAAGGCGGAGCAGTACGCCCTCGAGAACCGGCAGACGCAGAAGCTCTTCCTCGACACGCTCGGCCTTATCGCGGAGTCATACGTCACCGCGATGGTGGCGGGAACGCTCTTCTTGATCATCCTCCAGTCGATCATGTCGGTCCTCTCGGGCGACAATAAACCGATGTTCCTCTATGCGATCATCTATATCATGATCCCCCTTGGCAGCGTGATGTTCGTTATCATGATCAGCTCAATGACCCCGGAGTCCTGACGGTATGGCCCTCAAGGATTCCTTCAATTCGATGCTCAGCCGAAAGGACGAGAGCCCGCCCCCGATGACATCCGGGGAGCTGGCCGCTGCTGAAGCGGATGCAAGCGAGATCACTTCGAAGCTGGAGAAAGGCCGCCAGACGCGGGAAGGGATCGGGAAGTTTTTAAAGCACCCGCTCCAGGTCCTCACCGAACGCCCCGAGAACATCCTCATCGTCAGCATCCCGCTCTCCATCCTCCTCTTCATCGGCGGGTTCGGCTTCATGGTCAGATCCTACGGTGTCCAGGTCATCTTCAACTCTACGGTGATCGACGACTTTGCGGTCTGGGCCATCCTCATCTCCGTCGTTCCGGTCGCGCTCCTCGATTTCAGGGAACAGTGGCGGATCAAGAGTCTCGAGAATGCCCTCCCCAACTTCTTCCGCGACCTTGCGGGGATGAACGACTCCGGCATGACGCTCCCCAACGCCGTTCACCTCGTGGCAGCAGCGGAGTACGGGTCGCTCACGCCCCATATCAAGAAGCTCGACAACGAGATGTCGTGGGGGGTCGGCTTCGTCGAGGCGATGTACCGGTTCGGCAAGGGGCTCGGGACCCCGCTCGCCGACCGGAGCGTCGACCTCATCGCAAAGGCAAGCAAGGCCGGCGGCGACATCAGCCAGGTGCTCCGGGCGGCTGCGAACGACACCTTCGAAGTCGTGAACCTTGCTTCCGAGCGGAACAACAACATGCTCATTTACGTAGTCATCGTCCTCGTCTCGTTCGCGGTCTTCCTCTTCGTCATCGCAATCCTCGTATCCACGTTCCTGACAACCATGGCGACCGCCGGCGCGGCAGCATCCACTGCGGGGGCGCACGGGTTCATGGGGAAGATCGACATCGCCTCCTATAAGCGGCTCTTCGCCCATGCAGCAATGCTGCAGGGCTTCTTCTCCGGTCTTGTGGCAGGGCAGATGGGCGAGGCGCGGTTCGTAGCCGGCCTGAAGTACTCGGCGCTGATGCTCCTGATTGCGTGGGTGACGTTCCGGTTCTTCATCTGATTTTTTTTAAGGACCCGGGCCCAAGCACATAGATTTTCAACCTGCAACAGGTATCCCGGGTACGACAGCCGCACGGGAAAAACCTGAATCTTACGATCTGCTGAAAAGCTCCGGCTGACGGTTATTTCTGGAAAAAAGGTACTCCCCGGGAATTTTCCGGAACGAAACGAGCCAAAAAAGATCAGGAGATATTTTCCGTGCTGTAGCCTTTGAGCGAGAGGAGCTCCTTCACACGGTCGCGGTGGTTTCCCTGGAGCTCGATGGAATTTCCCTTCACCGTCCCCCCGCAGGCGAGTTTGCTCTTCATGAATTTTGAGAGCTCTTCGAGATCGATATCGGTAGGATCAAGGCCTTCGATGACGGTCACTTCTTTCCCGTACCGGCGTTTGTTTACCTTGACATTGATCCTCTGCTGTTCCTTTGCTACCTCCTCACAGATACATAATTCCTTAGGAAGTCCACACGTCGGGCATATCCCACCAATCATTGCATTGTAGTTTACGGTTCTCTTTATTTATTACTTGGCATTGTCAGGGATATTTCCGCGTTTTTCTCCCCGATGCACCGGTATTTACCGGAAAAACAGGCAAAAAGATGGCAAAAAAGGTGAGGATGGCAACCTGTTTTTACCCCCGGGTACAAATGGGTACCTGTCACATGTCCCTTCTCGTCCTGGGCACCGCCTCCCACGTGGGCAAGAGCAGCGTCGTTGCCGCAATCTGCCGGTGCCTCGCGAACCGGGGGATGACGGCAGCGCCCTTCAAGTCCCAGAACATGAGCCTCAACTCGTACGTCACACCGGAGGGGGGGGAGATCGGGATCGCCCAGGCGATGCAGGCGGTTGCAGCGGGGATCCCGCCCCACACGGACATGAACCCGGTCCTCCTGAAACCGAAGGGTGAATGCATCTCTCAGGTCGTCCTCGACGGCAGGCCGTACAAGGATGTCCACATCGCTGATTATTACCGGGAGACGCCGGAACTCCTTTCCCGGGCGCTCGGATCGTACCGGCGGCTTGAAGAGCGGTACGGCAACGTCATCGCGGAAGGGGCCGGGGGGGCGGCGGAGATCAACCTCTATGACCGGGACATAGCCAACACCCTCCTTGCCGCCTCGCTCCGCATCCCCATCCTCCTCGTAGCGGATATCGAGCGGGGCGGGGTCTTCGCCCAGATCGTCGGCACGATCCAGCTCCTCCCGGACGGGATCCGGCCGCTCGTGAAGGGGATCATCATCAACAAGTTCCGGGGGGATCCGGCGATCTTCCGGCCGGGCGTTGCGAAGATCGAGGAACTCACCGGTGTTCCCGTCCTCGGCATCGTCCCCTGGTTCGACGTCCCGCTCCCGAGCGAGGACTCGCTCTCCATCGGGGACAAGAAAGCATCCGGCTCCGCGGTGCGGATCGCAGTCATCCGGCTCCCCCGGATCTCGAACTTCACGGACTTCGAACTGCTGGAGCATCATGCTTCGGTGGAGTACGTCCCGCCGGGCAGGTCCCTCGCAGGCTTCGACTGCGTCATCATCCCCGGTACGAAGAACACCATCGAGGACCTTGCGGTCCTCGCTTCTACCGGGACCGGCCGCGAGATCCGTGCAGCACGGGACCGCGGGGTCCCGGTGATCGGGATCTGCGGGGGCTACCAGATGCTCGGGAAGAAACTCATCGACGGAGGCTTCGAATCGGTCGCGGGGGAGTACGACGGCCTCGGTCTCCTCTCCGGGGTCACGCGGTTCGGGTCATACGATAAGTGCACCACGAGAGTCCGCCGGCGGGCCCGGCCCGTGCCCCCTGTCCTCTCGGGGATAGGTGAGGTCGAAGGGTACGAGATCCACATGGGAGTGACCGATCCCGGCACGGACCGGGAAGCTTTCGAAGGGGACGGGCGGGCAAGCGACGACGGCCTCGTCTTCGGCAGCTATATGCACGGGCTCTTCCAGAACCCGTCGGCTGCCAATGCGCTGCTGTCGTATCTGTACGGGAAGAAGGGGCTCGGCTTCGCGCCGATCCCGGCAGATGCTGCCGATCCTTACGACGCACTTGCGGCCCTTTTTGAGGAGCACGTCGACATGGACGCGATTGTTGCGATGCTGGAAGAGTGAAGTATCGGCAGATCGGGTTTCCGGACTCCTCCCCGGCAGCGATAATCAGCGACGAAGGAGTGAGGCAATGTTATTTTTAACAAAGGACCTTTTCGGGTGTGCTCCTCCGGAGCAGCCTGACCGGGAGAGGAATAAGGAGGGCCCACTCTGAGGGGTCGCCCGGGGATCTCGCCGACCCCTCTCCGGTCAGGGGCCTGTTAAGCTTCAAAGTCGCAGGTACATTGATCTGGCTGCGGTTCGATGCTTCAGGATAACCTCCTCAGGCCGGGTGAGGGTCGGCAGACCCCGAACGCCCGACCCTCCCCCGATTTGTTTTGTTTTCCGGGTATGAAAAAGAAAAGTACCTGTCGCAATTATTTTTTTTAAAGCGCAGATTCTCCGACTTCAGAAAAACCGCCCGGAGGATCCGACTGCCCTTCATTCACCCGATAATACTCGTGATGCTGTGGAAGCCTTCCCGCTGCCGGTCCGCACATCTCACTGCGGTGGCCTTCGAATAGTCGACCTTCTCGGTGGCCCGGGTCCGCGAACAGTAGGCGAGCGACGGCGACTTCACGAACCTCCCCTGAACGCCGAACTCCCGGCAGTGGATGCAGAGCCCGCAGTGCCCGACCGGCTCCATCTTCTCCGGGAGGCACTCGACCTTCCCCTTTACCACCGGGATCTCCCGCAGATTGTCATCAGCCATGCGAATTCCTCTGGTTT
>DATJBJ010000022.1:0-7406 GCA_035515395.1 Methanoregula sp.
CGGGAAAATGGTGAATTAGATCTCACCAGGTCCAATAATTATGATATCCGCGAGGGTTCCCTGCCTCAGGGCCTCTCGCGAGGATTAAGCGGTTCATCAGAAACGCGAAATCGAGAAGAACCATCAGGTTCTTCGAGCACGGCGGGGCCAGGAAGTTATTCACTATATTCGATCCGGAATCGTCAGAGGCAGCGGAACAGTCCGTGAAAACTTGTAAAAAAGGGGGTCAAGGGAGCGCTCCCCCGGGGATGATTGAGTAGTTATAAACTACGAAATCGGGAAGGTCTTCAGACCTTCCCCGCCTCCCCCGATGGGGAGACACCGGTTCCCGAAGGGAAGTGGTGACTGGAGAGGAACCTTCGGGTTCTTCGACTTGAAAGAGAGGGTCCCCCTCGTGATTTTTCAAAAAATTTTAGGAGAAATCCCTGCTGTTGAAGAATCAGTATCCGAATCGTGTTTCATGCTCCCGCCACGCCCTTTATGCCCCGGCAACCCCAACCCTCACCTGACACATGCGCGTAATCATGCCCGACAGAACGGTCAAGGAATGCCCGGCCGGCATGGAGACGGTTGAGGAGGTACTCGCAGCCCTCGGGATCAACCCGGTGGCGGTCATCGTCACCCGGAACAATACGCTGGTTGCGGAGTCCGCGCCCGTCAGCGACGAAGACGAACTCCGGATCATTGCGGTCTCCCACGGGGGCTGAGTACGGCAACCGCACGGCCGGCCGCACCGGCCTGTACCGTCTGCGGCGGACCCCCGGTGTTCCGCGACCGGGAGACCGGGCGCGAGCTCTGCGCCGCCCACCTCAAAGATGGGCTCGAGGCCCGGGTCCGCGAAACGATCCGGAACCACAGCATGATCCGCGACGGCGACCGGATCGCGGTCGCCCTGAGCGGCGGGAAGGACAGCACGGCCCTCCTCCTCCTGCTCCACGCGGTCCTGCCGGCCAAGGACGTCAGCCTCGTCGCGGTCACGGTCGACGAGGGGATCGCGGGGTACCGGGACGAGACCATCGGCGCCGCGGTGCGCCTCGCTGCGGAACTCGGCGTGGAGCACCGCATCGTCACGTTCAGCGGGCTCTTCGGCGGGACGCTCGATGCCTTCCTCCGGGGGAGGGAGGCACGGGCCTGCACCGTCTGCGGTATCCTCCGGAAGAAAGCCATCGCCGTCGCGGCGAAAGAAGCGGGCGCGGACCGGCTCGCGACCGGCCACAACCTTGACGACGAGGCCCAGTCGGTTCTTATGAACGCGCTCCGCGGGGACCTCCCGCGGCTCGTCCGGGAGAGCGGGGAGGAGACAGGGTATTTCATCCCGCGGATCAAGCCGCTCCGGGAGATCGCCGAGAAGGAGATCGCCGTGTACCTGGTGACGCAGGGGCGGTGGACGGAGCTGCCCGAGTGCCCGTACACGCAGTCCGCCCTCCGCGCCGAAGTGCGGTCGCTCCTCTCGGGTTTCGAATACCGGCACCCCGGGACGATGAAGAGGCTCATACAAAGCCGGGAGATCATCAGAACATCGATCCGGCCGGGCGCAACCGCGTCCCCGGTCCGCCGCTGCACGAACTGCGGTGACCCGTGCAGCGGTGAGCTCTGCCAGGTCTGTGCGCTCCTCCCGTCACTCCGGGCGGGAGACGGGCAGCGGCACGCCTGATCCCTCGATCCGGTACGGGTGCGTGTAGATATTCATCTTTCCGCCGCGGGCGAACCCGACCACGCAGAGCCCGGTCTTTTCGGCAATTTCCACGGCGAGCGTCGTGGTCGCACCCCGGGAGACGATGACCGGGATGTTTGCGATGAGGCACTTCCGGACCATCTCGGACGAGATGCGGCCGGAGACGATCACGAAGGTTTTGGAGAGATCGACACCGGTGCGGAGGCCCCGCCCGATGACCCGGTCCAGCGCGTTGTGCCTCCCGATGTCCTCGGAGACGTTGAGGATCTTCTCCCTGTCCGCAAGGGCCACGATATGGATCCCCCCGGTCGTCCGGTGGAGCTCGGAGTTGAGGACCGATCTTGCGAGCGTCCCGATGGCAGCGGGGCCGATGGTAAAACCGGACCGGATCTTCGGCAGCTTCTCCGCGTCGATGAAGGAGGCGCTCCCGCCGCAGCCGGAGAGGATCGTCTTCTTGGGCCCGAGCACCCTGAAGAGGTTCTTCGTGATCACGGAGAGCCGGTTCTTCTCGATCCTGATCGATTCGATCTCGCCGGTATTTTTTACGATCTGCTCGGTGTAGAGATAGCCGGTGACGAAGTCCTCGAGCCCCTCCGGGGAGAGCATCGCGGTAACCGCGTGCCTGCCGTTGACGAAGAGGGCATAGGGGACCTCCTCGATGACCTCGTGGGTGGCGGCCTCGAATGTTTCCCCGTCTACCCGGATACATGGTATTACCCTGAACATCGTCGCCTCCGTTTACGGGCTTTTGAGCAAATACCCGTGATGATAAGCTTCCCTCCCTAAAGTACTTCGTCCATGCTGCCCGGGCGGTAGCCTTCGAGATCGAGGGTGACATAGAAGAACCCGAGTGTCCGGAACGTCTTCACGAGCTCGTCCTTCATCGCGATCAGGTCCCCGATATCCCCTTTCGGGACTTCGACGCGGGCGATGCTCCCGTGCATCCTGACCCGGCTCTGCCGGAACCCGTTCGCGTGCAGGTATGCTTCCGCCTCTTCGACCATGGTCAGCTTTTCGTGGGTGATGACGTCCCCGTACGGTATCCGCGAGGAGAGGCAGGCCGCGGACGGCTTGTCCCAGAAGTGGAACCCGTGCTGCTTTGCAATCTCGCGGATGTCTTCCTTGGTTATCCCCGCCTCGAGATACGGGTGGACGATCCCCTCTTCTGTGGTCGCGGTGAGCCCGGGCCGGTGCTCGCCGGTATCCGAGACGTTGATGCCGTCCGCGATACAGGCGAGCCCGAGTTCCGTCGCCCGCCACTTCAGCACGGTCGAGGAATTTTTCTTGCACCAGTAGCAGCGCCCGGCGGGATTTTTCGTGAACCGCTCGTCGCTCATGATGTGGAGCGGGAGGATGTCGAGCACGAGGCCGAAATCCTCAGCGATCTGCCGGGCTTCGGCAACCGCCTTCCGCGGGACGATGGCACTGTCGAGCAGGGCGCACCGGCTGCTGGTGCCAAGGAGTTCCTTTGCGAGCACGGCGAGGAGGCTGCTGTCCACCCCGCCGGAGAACGAGACGAGCATCGACCCTCTCGACGCGATCTTCTCCTTCAGCACCTGTAATTTTTCATCGGTATTCATTATGGCTCCGGAACCAGGAGGACAACCCGGGGACAGGCGAGGGATAAAATTTTACGACCCGCAGTGTTCCGGGGCGGCGCCGCTGCACCGGGGCTCTTCGCCCCCCCGGAGCTGGCGGCAGATGTCGCAGACCCGCTGCACGAGGTTTACCTGCCGGCCCTCGCGGAGATCGCCCGCGAGGAGCTCGATCGAAGCTTTTACATCGTTTTCGAACTCGATCCGGTACCCCCGCTTTCCCGAGAGATACTGCGAGACTGCGGAGGGGGCGATCTCGAGCATCCGCGCCGCCTCGACCTGTGACACCCCGCACTTCACCAGCTCGACGGCAATCGCCGCCCGGATCGCGGGCAGGACGTCCCAGACTATCTTCTGACAGGGCGCTTCCATCGTATCAACAGCAGACTTACTTTATCGCAGTTGCGACATAATATCTTGTATTCACAATTGTGAATTGTATGTGGCACGTGAAAATTTTTTGGGTCATCACCGGCGGTTCCGGAAAACCGGAACAGTACGGATCCCCCGCGGGGCTGCAGATATCCCGGCCCGGTGTCCGAAGAAAGAATAATCCACCGGCCGGTGCACATATCAGGTAAGGAGGCTTCTGAAGGCATGGCAGGAAAACCGGTCGTGTACATGGACCATTCCGCGACCACGTACACCCGGAAGGAAGTCGCGGGGGAGATGGCCCCCTGGTTTACGGAACGCTTCGGCAACCCCTCCTCGATCTACCGCATGGCCCGGGAATCGAAGGCGGCGGTCGATGCCGCCCGGGCCCGGGTCGCCCGGGCGATCGGGGCCGATCCCGGGGAGGTGTATTTCACCTCCGGGGGGAGCGAGTCGGACAACTGGGCGATCAAGGGCGTCGCGTACGCGAACCGGAAGAAGGGGAACCACATCGTCACCTCCGCGATCGAGCACCACGCGGTCCTCCATACCTGCCAGTACCTGGAGAAGGAGGGGTTCGCCGTCACCTACCTCCCGGTCGACAAGTTCGGCCTGGTCGACCCCGCGGATCTCGAGGAAGCGATCACCGAAAAGACGATCCTCGTCACGATCATGTACGCCAACAACGAGATCGGGACCATCGAGCCGGTCACGGAGCTCGGCGCCATCGCCCGGAAGCACAGGGTGCCTTTCCATACCGATGCGGTCCAGGCGGTCGGGAACATCCCGATCGATGTAAAGGCGCAAAACATCGATCTCCTCTCCCTCTCGGCCCACAAGTTTTACGGGCCGAAGGGCGTGGGCGCCCTGTACATCCGGAAGGGGACGAAGATCGAGAACCTGATCCACGGCGGGGGCCAGGAGAACCGGCGGAGGGCCGGGACGGAGAACCTCGCCGGCATCGTGGGCCTCGGAAAAGCGATCGAGCTCGCCACCGCCGACATCGAAGGGCACAACGCGAGGATCCGTGCGCTGCGGGACCGGCTGCTGGCCGGGATCCTCAGCACGATCCCGGACTGCCGGCTGAACGGCCACCCGGAGAAGCGGCTGCCCGGCAACCTCAACGTCAGCTTCGCGTTCATCGAGGGGGAGTCGATGCTCCTCCTCCTCGACGAAGAGGGGATCTGCGCCTCCACGGGGAGCGCCTGCACCTCGGGATCGCTCGAGCCCTCCCATGTCCTCCTCGCTACCGGGCTCCCGGTGGAGATCTCCCATGGCTCCCTCCGGCTGACCCTGGGGAACATCAACACGGAGCAGGACGTAGACTACGTCCTCGGGGTGCTGCCGGCCGTTGTATCGCGGCTGAGGGAGATGTCGCCCCTGTACCAAAAGGACCGGAAGTGCGATGTATAGCGAAAAAGTGATGGACCATTTCAAAAACCCGCGGAACGTGGGGGAGATCGAGAACCCCGACGGCGTCGGCGAGGTAGGGAACCCGGTCTGCGGGGATATCATGAAAATATTCCTGAAGATCGAGAACAATATCGTCGTGGACGCAAAGTTCAAGACCTTCGGGTGCGGGGCGGCGATCGCGTCGAGCAGCATGGCCACCGAGCTCGTGAAGGGCAGGACCCTCGAAGAGGCGTGGGAGGTCTCGAACAGGGCGGTCGCGGAGGCGCTCGAAGGGCTCCCCCCGATCAAGATGCACTGCTCGGTGCTCGCCGAAGAGGGGATCCACAAGGCGATCAACGACTACCGGAAGCGGCAGAACCTGCCGCTCTGGGAAGAGAAAAATCCCCATACGCACGATGATCTCACCTGCGAGGACTGATCATTTCCGCGGGTCACAGGGAGAAGGCATGACGTTATCTGAACGCGAACGCGAGCGGTACAAGCGGCAGATCCTCCTCTTCGGGGAGGCGGGGCAGGAGAAGCTGAAGCAGGCCCACATCTTCATCGCGGGTGCGGGCGGGCTCGGCTGCCCGGTCGCCATCTACCTCGCGGTCGCCGGCATCGGGACGATCACGATCGTGGACCGGGACGTCGTCGACCAGTCGAACCTCAACCGGCAGATCCTTCACGCCGACCGGGACATCGGGCGGAAGAAGACCGCGTCCGCCGTGGAGAAACTAAGGATCCTCAATCCCGATATCACGGTGCACGCCGTCGACGCTACCATCGACGGGTCGAACGTCCGGAAGCTGGTCGGCGGCGCTGACGGGATCGTCGACGCGATGGACAACTTCCCCACCCGGTACCTCCTCAACGAGCTTGCCCACGAGAAGAAGATCCCCTTCTTCCACGGCGCGGTCCGCGGCATGTACGGCCAGGCGATGACCGTCCTCCCGGGGGATTCCCCCTGCCTCGCCTGCGTCTTCCCGCACGCCCCGCCTCCGGAGGTCTTCCCGGTCGTGGGGGTGACCCCCGGGTTCATCGGGACGGTCCAGGCGACCGAGGTGATCAAGTTCCTCACCGGGACGGGGGAGCTGCTCGCGGGCCGGCTCTTCATGTGGGACGGCCTCACCGGCCGGGCCGAGGAGATCGCAGTCGGGAAGGACCCGGGCTGCAAAGTCTGCTGCGGCACGAACCAGAAGCACGCAAAGAAGGAGAAATAATGTCGGTAAAGATCCGGTTTTTTGCACGGTTCCGGGAACTCCTCGGGACGGAAGCGATCGTCGAGCCGGCCCCCGGCACGAGCCTCAGCGGGCTCGTCCGGCAGGTCGCAGGGAAGAACAGCGAAGGGTACAGCGCGATCTTCGACGAGAAGGGCAACTTCCGCGAGTTCGTCATCGTCATGCGGAACGCAAAGCGGGTCGACACCGCCGGCGCGGCGGAGATCCCCGTTGCGGACGGCGACGACATCGCGGTCTTCCCCCCGGTCGCGGGCGGGTAGGAACAAAGACAGCGGAACAGGGCGGGGAGCACAAAGAGGGACAACCGGAGAATGACAGCATGATCGCCATCCAGCGGGAAGACGTAAACATCAACCGGCTCATCGACGAGGCGAAGACCTGCGGGACCGGCGCGGTCGTCGTCTTCGACGGGGTCGTCCGCGACGACGACATTACCGAGATGGAGCTCGAGGCGTACGGGGAGGTCGCGGTGCCGGAGCTCGAGAAGATCGCCGCCGATGCCGCCGTAAAGTTCGGGCTCCTCCACGTTGATATCGTTCACCGGATCGGGCGGCTGGCGGTCGGGGAAAATATCCTTGTCATCGTGGTCTCCGCAGGTCACCGGGCCGGGGCGTATGCGGGGTCGCGGTACATCATCGAGGAGATCAAGAAGGGCGTGCCGATATGGAAGAAGGAGCTTACGAAGGACGGGGGGCGGTGGGTGCCGGGCGAGCACGGGCACGGGAAGGGGAAGTGAAGATGAAGGCGGAGTTATCCAAATTCTACATACAGGAAAAAATTTTTCCGATATAGGAATTAATGGGACGATCAAGGGAGTGAAGGATCTAACTTGTACTACCTCAAACAAAATTTCCGAATCGTTTTTCTCTAAGTTGTTTAAAATAGTGGCCGCCTCAAATATTTTTAGGGAAATATCGAAAAATAAAAGGTATTATTCTTTTTTTATTACCAATCCTTTTCATAATTTTTCTTGCTTTGCCTCCAAGTGAAATTATAAATGAAATGAATTGTAGCAGCGTTAATGCAACCGTAAACGGGAGTATTGTTCAAGGAGCTTTTTGCATTCCAATTCAAGTTCATTATGATAATCCATTTTTGACTTCCCCTGAGTTGATTGCTCCGATTCTGATT
>DATJBJ010000023.1:0-9920 GCA_035515395.1 Methanoregula sp.
GAGGCTCAACAAAAGCGGATGTTGGATCTCGTGAAATCAAGAACCCCCTGATTTTCACGGGTGCTGATATGAAGATAGGTGAGGGACTGGCCCTGCAATTCGATGGACATCTTCCGAGGGGATTCATGATTGACATTGGGATTCTGGCAGATAAAGAAATCTTGAACCGATTTGGAAATACCGCCATGCTCCACGGGGCGAGCCCCGACGAGGCGGCGAGCGCCCGTGGCCCTGTCGCTCTCCAATACGATTTCGCTTAGATTTTCCCAGCTCAGATTTCCCTCACGTAAACACGATCAGTTCTGCAAGCTTGTCCTTCAGCTCGCCGTTGCAGTATTCCATGCCGCCGACAAGGGAGCTGACCAGCCGGGGATCGAAGTTCCCTTTCGTATAACTGCAGCTCATGTTCTTCCCTTCGAGCATGGTCTTCATCCCCGCCGTCTCGCTCGCGTTCAGCCGGTCGAGAGTCTTGATGAAGACGCAGCCTGAGGTGGACGAGTAGGTGAACGTCCCGACAGCGCCGGTAATGGTCATGTTCATGTCGCGGCAGTCATTTGCTGCGGCGATGAATGTGGCCGTATCCGTGGTGGTCGGTGCAGGCTGGGCAGGGGCCGGGTTCTGTGACGTGCACCCGGCGCAGATCAGCAGGAGGGCGATCCCCGCGAGCGCTGCCGCAGATACAATCGCCCGTTTTGCTTCGCCGGGTCCCGTCATTGTCCCCCTCCCGGCAGGGCCACCGTTGTGACCAGGTCCCGTGAGCCTCCCCACGTGAAGAGGTACCGGAGGTTGTCGATGACCGAATTCCCGGTGGCGTCTTTTTGCATATCCATGCCATAGACGCTCTGCGCCGCAGTCCGTGCGTCCGGCCCGAGCGTTGCGATGACGATGCTGTTCTCCGGGGTCGGCCAGGTCGCGAGGTTGTTCTTCGCCATGATGTCCTTCCGGACCGCGTCCGCGGTGCCGGCCGCAACGTCCGGGTTACTCAGGGCGGCGTTGACGTACCGGATATAATCGTCGAGCCTCCCCTGGCTCTTCCTCAGCTCGGCCATGTCCATGTTTGCGTAGAAGTTCGTGGGGTCCGCCCCGAGGATTGCCTGGTACTGCCCGTCGAGTTTTGTCTCGGCGGCGGCGATGGCCTGGTCGCTTCCGGCATTCAGCCTCTGTGCGCCCGCCTCAGTAATCATATGGGCATTGAGGAGGGAGTTCGTGATGTCCCGCATCTCGCGCTGCGTGAGGTCGTCGATGAGATCGGAACGGGCCGTTGCGAGTTCGGAGGAGACGGAACCTCCGGAGGCCGGGGCCACGGTCGGGACGGCCGGCACCGCCTGCGATGCCGGGCAGCCGTTGCTGTTCTGCCCGTTCAGGGTCGTCGTGCCGCTGCACGCGCCGTCGGGGCCGGCATAGTCCCAGTCGTACTTTGCGGCAAACGCGGAGCAGTCCGTGGTGAAGAAGACGTCGTACGCCGACAGGGTGGATCTCCCCGGCGGGTCGGCTACCGTCCTGCCCGGTATGTGCAGGATGTTACCGGAGATGAAGGTGCCGTCGGCAGGCCCGTGCCCGACATCCCCCATCGTCGCGGTCGCGCCATTGAACTGGATGGTGACCGTGTACTGGTCCGTTATTGCCCCTTCCCCGCACCCGGTCTCGGTGGTGGTCACCTGCCACGTGTTGTTCCCGGTATACGTATTCCAGCTCCACGGGGGCAGGGAAACGTCCGCTGCAACGGGAGCGAAGAACAGCAGGATTACCAGGATTATGAAAAGTCCCAGAGCGCCCCTGATCATGATAATTTAGTGGTGGATAACGGCGGATATAAATCCGTAGCTTTTACCGCGCGGGTAAACACCGGCGGAAGTGCAGGGAGGTGGGACGGTCTTCCTGCGGACCGGCCGAATATAGGATGAGGACCCAAAGCCGGATCCGGGCTTGCCTTACGTGCCCGCCGGCCCGATAAAACAAAACGGGTCCTCTGCGAGGAAATCTCCAGAGGCCGCGTGCGCCCGGACCCGGCACCCGCCACCGCAGAGCTCGCGGTACGTGCATGCTGCACACCGGCCGCCGAACCGGGCCTGTTTCTTTCGGAAGCGGGAGAGGACCGGGTTCGCCGGGTCGTTCCAGAGCGTGCTGAAGGGCCGGTCCCGGACATTTCCCACGAGGAATCCGGGCGAGCGGGCGAACTGGCAGGGGTACACGTTCCCCTGCGCGTCGATATCTGCCACCCGGGTGCCGGCGCTGCACCCGCCGTGCAGGGACTCAAGGAGCCTTCGGGCGTCTGCCAGGTCCTCCGAACCGTCCGCTTCCATGGACCGGAGCAGGTGGATGCAGTCCTGCGGGGCATCGACCGTCAGGAATTCCATAGCTGCGGGGTCGATCTCTTTTGCTTTCCGGTAGAGGAGGTCGAGCGCCCCGGTCACCTCGTCGCGGGAGAGCTGCAGCCGGCTGTACGCTTCGGTTCCCCTCCCTGCGGGCACGAGCCAGTACAGGCAGAACCGGGACGCGCCAAGGGAAATGGCGAGATCGATGAGGGCTTCCAGTTCCCCGCAGTTCTCCTTCGTGAGCGTGACCCGGACCCCGCACCGGAGCCCGGCCTCGCTGCAGGCGGCAAATGCCCGGACCGTACGCTCAAACGCCCCGGGCGCGTTCCGGAACCGGTCATGGGTCTCCGCGTTTGCGCCGTCGAGCGAGATCCCGGCGTACCCGATCCCGCTTTCTTTGATCCTTCGGGCGATATCCGGCGTTATCAGCGTACCGTTCGTACTGAGTGCCACCCTGAGACCGCGGCCCCGGGCATGGGACGCAAGCTCCATAATATCCGGGCGTACCAGGGGCTCCCCGCCGGTGAAGAGGATGAGCGGGACGCCCGCATCCGCGAGGTCGTCGATGACGCCCCGTGCTTCCGCAGTCGTCAGTTCGCCGTCCGTTGTGCACGCCGGTCCCGACCCGCTGTAGCAGTGGGTGCAGGCGAGGTTGCAGCGGCCGGTGATGTTCCAGAAGACCACCGGCCGGAACATCCCGGTGAACGCAAGATACGCGCCCGGCACGTCTCCCTCCGCTTTGTGCCGGTGCCGCATCACGCTGCTGACCGTTCCCCGCCCGTGCATGCACTGCGTGATCCGGTTCATGGCGCCCCGCCCCCGTTCTCGCCCATCCGGACGTTCGGGACGCGCTTGAACTCGCGGGTGCTGAAGAGGACGGCGTACTCCGGGCGGCCGGCCGCCTCTGCAACTGCCCTCACTTCTGCGAGCACCTCCTCCCTGCCGTACCCGTGGTGCACGGTATAGTGGGTATAGTCCCACCGGCCCGGCACCGGCCTGCGTTCGTAGCAGTGGGTCACGGACGGGAACGCCGCGAGCCGTTCCCCGATACCGCTATTGCCCGGCCCTCCTGCTTTCCACGCAACGAGCGCGTTTGCCGTGATCCCCAGCTTCCGCTGGTCGATGCGGGCCCGGAACCTCCGGATGGTCCCTGCTTCCTTCAGCCGCCGGGTCCGTTTGAGGACTTCCTCAGCGCTGATGCCCAGCCGTCTCCCGAGCTCCCCGAACGGGTCCGAAACAAACGGCAGGCCCCGCTCCAGCTCCCGGAGCAGTCCCGCATCAGCCGGGTCCATCGGTACCCTCCCCGGGCCGTCCCCGCAGAATGGGGAACCGCACCGCGATCTTGATCTTTTTTACCGTCGGCAGGTCGAGCATATCGGACGCCGGGATCCCGGTCCGCTCCAGAATTTCGTCCAGTACTTCCCGGACCCCCGCCCGGTCCTTTGCGGCAATCGTGAACCAGAGGGAGTAATAGTGGTCCCGCATGAAGTTGTGCGACACTTCCGGATAGCTGCTGATGACCTCTGCCACCTCTTCGATACCCCCGTCCGGTACATGGAGCGCGACCAGCGTCGCGGCATGCAGGCCGAGGTGCCGGGATTCGAGGACCGGGGAAATGCCCCGGATAATGCCGGCCTCCCCCAGCCGCTTCATCCGGGCGAGGAGCACGGCTTCCGTGATCCCGAGCCTCTCCGCGACCGCGTCCCAGGGCCGGGGCACGAGGGGAACGTCGTCCTGGAGGGCATCGAGGATGGCACGATCGGTCCCGTCGGGGGTGAAACTGCCGCTCATCGTGCCACCCGGCCCGGCTCGTACGGGCACCACGGGTCTTCGCCACAGACTTCCGCCGCCTGCCCATCCGGCGTTGCAAGACCGTCGCACCAGGACGGGGAGCGGGCGCCCTCCCCCCGGTACGCCCGGGCCCGGCACCCGCCGCAGATCGTCTTGAAACCGCACCGCCCGCACTTTCCCGTGAGCCGGCCCGGGTCGCGGAGTGCGGCAAAGAGCAAAGAATTGTTCCAGATCCCGGAAAACGGGATGGTGCGCACATTCCCGGCGCTCACCGGCAGGTACGGGCACGGGGTCACATCGCCGTTGGCAAAGATCCGGCAGTACGTGATGCCGGCAAGGCAGCCCCGGCCCCGGGCAGGGCCGGCAATTCCCAGCTCATCCGCAATACGGCGGAACTGCGGGGCACAGGTCGGGCGGATGTTCAGGTCGCTGTCACGGTACCGGATGAGGACCTGCCGGATCAGCTCCTCGTACTCCTCCGGGCTGCGGGATCCGGCCTGCCGTGCCCTCCCGGTGGGAACGGGGAAGAAGAGCTGGTAGTCGCGGACCGAAAGGGAACTCCCGAGGCCGATCACGCCCTCAACCTCACTGATATCGGGACGCATCACCGACATGTTGATCCGGACGTTCATCCCGGCATCCCGGCAGTGCCCGATGGCCTGGACTGCCCGCTCCCAGACACCCTCAACGCCCCGGAACGAATCGTGGGTTGCAGCGTCGTCCGAGTCCAGGCTGATGGCAACGGCCCGGACCCCCGCGGCGGCGAGTTTTCCGGCGGTCTCATGGCCGATGAGGTACCCGCTGGTCCCCATCGCCATCCGGAGTCCCTTCCCCGTCCCGTAGCGTGCAATATCGTACACGTCCGGCCGGAGAAGGGGCTCGCCCCCGCTCAGTACAACGACCGGTGTCCCGACCGCCCGGATCTGGTCGATGACCGAGAACGCCTCCTGCGTGGAGAGCACTCCGTCAGCCTCCTCCCCGCCCGCATCCACGTAACAATGGGAGCACTTCAGGGGACACCGCAGCGTGATGTTCCACGATATGATACGCGGTGCGTTCATCGTTCCGTTCAAAGTTTCTGGTCCTTGTCCGACCCGCTGGCCGGGTTGCCTGTCCGCTTCCGCGGGGTTCTCACCATTGAGATCTTACGATCGTGCGAGATCGAAGCGGTCGAGGTTCATCACTTTTGCCCAGGCCGCCACGAAGTCCCGGACAAACTTCTCCTGCCCGTCCGCGCTCGCGTAGACTTCGGCAATAGCCCGGAGCTGGGCGTTCGAACCGAAGATGAGATCGACCCTTGTGCCGGTCCACCGGACTTCGCCGGTTTTGCGGTCGCGCCCTTCGAAAAGGTCCCCGGCCCCCGATACCGGCTTCCACTCCGTGCCCATATCGAGCAGGTTTGTGAAGAAGTCGTTCGTGAGCGTACCCGGCTTTTTGGTAAACACGCCGGCCTTTGTCTGTCCGAAGTTGGTGTCCAGCACCCGCATCCCGCCGACGAGCACGGTCATCTCGGGCGCGGTCAGGGTCAGCAGTTGCGCCTTGTCGACCAGCAGTTCCTCGGCCGGGATGGCGTAGCGGGCCTTCTGGTAATTGCGGAAGCCGTCCGCCTTCGGCTCGAGCACGGCAAATGAGGCCGCATCGGTCTGCTCCTGGAGGGCGTCATTTCGTCCCGGCGTGAAGGGGACCTTCACCTTGTGACCGCCATTCTTCGCAGCCTGCTCGACGCCGGCGCATCCGGCGAGAACGATCAGGTCAGCCAGCGAGACCCTCTTTCCGCCGGTGGCAGCGCTGTTGAACGCGCTCCGGATGCCCTCCAGGGTCCCGAGCACCTTTGCGAGCCGGGCCGGCTGGTTGACTTCCCAGTCTTTCTGGGGCGACAAGTGGATGCGGGCACCGTTCGCACCGCCGCGCTTGTCGGAGCCGCGGAAGGTGGACGCCGACGCCCAGGCAGTCGAGACCAGCTCCGGCACCGACAGGCCGGAAGCCAGGATCTTTTTCTTGAGGGAGACGATGTCCTTTGCATCAACAGGCGGGTGGCTGGCCGCAGGGATGGGGTCCTGCCAGATGAGCTCCTCGGCAGGAACCTCCGGGCCGAGATAGCGTGAACGCGGGCCCATGTCGCGGTGCGTCAGCTTGAACCACGCCCGGGCGAATGCGTCCGCGAGCTGGTCCGGGTGCTCGTAGAAGCGCCGCGAGATCTTCTCGTAGGCGGGGTCGAACCGCAGGGAGAGGTCCGTGGTCAGCATGGCCGGAGCACGACGCTTCGTTTTGTCGTGTGCATCCGGCACCGTGCCGGCGCCGGCGTCGCCCTTCGGCTTCCACTGGTGCGCACCGGCCGGGCTCTTCGTCAGTTCCCATTCGTTTTCGAACAGGATCCGGAAGAAGTTGTTGCTCCACCTCGTCGGCGTGGTGGTCCAGGTGACCTCCAGGCCGCTGCCGATCGCATCCCCGCCTTTCCCGGTGCCGAAGCTGCTCTTCCATCCGAGGCCCTGCTGCTCTATGGGCGCCGCTTCGGGCTCGGGCCCCACGTGGGACGCCGGCCCGGCACCGTGGGTCTTGCCGAATGAGTGGCCGCCGGCAATGAGCGCAACCGTCTCCTCGTCGTTCATGGCCATGCGGGCGAACGTCTCGCGGATGTCCCTTGCAGCCGCTATCGGGTCCGGGTTGCCGTTCGGGCCTTCCGGATTGACGTAGATGAGGCCCATCTGCACGGCAGCGAGCGGATTTTCGAGGTTCCGGTCGCCGGAGTAGCGTTTGTCGTCCAGCCACTTGTTCTCAGAACCCCAGTACACGTCTTCTTCCGGCTCCCAGACATCCTCGCGGCCGCCGCCAAAGCCGAAGGTCTTGAATCCCATCGATTCCAGGGCGACGTTGCCGGCAAGGATCATAAGGTCCGCCCATGAGATCTTCCTGCCATACTTCTGCTTGACCGGCCAGAGCAGCCGGCGCGCCTTGTCGAGGTTCACGTTGTCAGGCCAGCTGTTGAGGGGCGGGAAGCGCTGCTGGCCGGCACCCGCGCCGCCGCGACCGTCACCGGTGCGGTACGTGCCGGCGCCGTGCCATGCCATGCGGATGAACAGGGGGCCGTAGTGGCCGAAGTCCGCCGGCCACCAGTCCTGCGAGCTGGTCATCAGCGCCTGAAGATCTTTTTTTACGGCCGCCAGGTCAAGGCTCCTGAACTCTTCGGCGTAGTCAAAACCCCTGCCCATGGGGCTCGACAAGGGCGAGTGCTGGTGCAGGATTTTCAGGTTCAGCTGGTTCGGCCACCAGTCCCGGTTCGATATGCCCCGGCCGGTTGCGGGTTTATCCGATCCGCCCGTTACCGGACTCTTGCTGTCGTCAGTCATACCATCGTCTCCTGTTTTCTGATCAAATGTACATCCTTAAAGGACCGGGCCACCTGCCCTGTCGTCCGGGAGTCCGGGCTGTCAGGAACCGGAACGCCCTGGCCGGTTATGAGGGGGTTTTTGGCCATGTGAAATCACGCTGGTTAATGTTAAGTCCCGTGTTATTAAGTTAAGCATGGCTGCCGGATCCCGGCACGAAAGGAAAGGGGACGTTATGACATGAGATTTCTTCAGGCAGACAAAAAAATCCGCCTCCCATGAAACCCGGATCACACAGGAAAAAACCGAAATTCTCTCTCGCTCACAGAGACGAGTCGCTGCAAAAACTGGTGGGCGGGACCGATCGCGCGACCCTCGCCCTCTGGGCGGTCGACTGTGCCGGGCGCGTCCTCCACTTTTTCGAGGAGGAATTCCCGGAAGACCCGCGCCCCCGGGTCGCGCTCACGGTCTGCCGGGAATGGATAACGAGCGGGGAGTTCAGCATGGCGGCAATCCGCACAGCGTCGCTTGCAGCCCACGCAGCCGCCCGGGAAGTGGGCGAAGACAATGCCGCCCGTTCTGCCGCCCGCGCCGCCGGCCAGGCGGTGGCAGCGGCACATGTCCCCTCACACGCGATCGTGGCTGCACAGTACGCCCTGCAGGCGGTCTGGAGGGCAGCCGGGCCGGAAGCAGCGGAGGCCGCCGTGGCAAAGGAGCGGGAGTGGCAGGAGCGGCAGCTGCTCATCCTGGAAGAGAGATCGGATCCGGAGGGATAATTTTCCCGGCACATCGGGTCTTTTCTGCCAGGTAATACCCCGGTGCCACCGCCCGGCGAATCCCGGGGCCGTGAGCACTGCACACTCCGGTTTCTCCCCCGGAGAGGTTCGAAAACCCCGGGGCGGGAAGAATTGCCATCAGACAATTCTCCGAGTGCGCCCCCACCCCCTTATATCCCATCACGCGCCAAACTAAAATTCAGTGGATGACTGACGAATACGCGGACGCGATCAAAGAGGCCGCCGCCCGGATCCGTGCGACGGTACCGGCAGACCTGGTGGAGAAGTTCGCCGCGGCGGGCGGGATAACGCGGGACGACTTCGTCCGCTGCGCCCCGGCGCAGAGCGGCGAAGTCTGCGCTGTCGACGGGAGCAACGTGATGCTCCTCGAGTCGGGGAGCCTCGCCCTCGCCGTAGTCCGGGCAGCCCGGACTACGTTTCGCGGAACGGAGCGGAGCCGGCGCTCCCTCACGCCGCTGAAGTTCGCCCTCATCGGGCCCGGCGCGGAGAACGCGGACTTTGCGGAACTGTACGCCGAATGCTTCGGAGAAGCCCCGGGCACGCCGCTCCGGAACGACGACCGGGAGAAGGCCGCGGGCGTCCTGCGGGACACGCTCGAGTACTGGGTAATGGAGCAGACGGCGCGGTCGCTCGGGGCGGGCGCCCTCCTCCTCCGGGACGGCCCGTTGCGGGTCTCCCACGCGAGCCATGATGTCGTCCTCGAACGGATCGGCCGGGCCTGCCGGGAGAACAGGATCGGCCTCGCCGGCATCAGCAAGAGCACGACTGCGACCTGGGGCGGCGGCCACCCGCTCCTCCCGTCCGTGAACGGGCTTGCGGACCGGTTCGGGATTCCTGCCCCCTGGTGGATCCGGATCGACCCCGGCGTCCTCGACCACGCCCAGTTCCCCCGGTGGCAGCACGGGCAGATGTACGTCGCAAAACTCCACCCGCACGCGAAGTCCCCGCTCAAGATCGACCTCGCAAAAGAGCTCAGCGGCGCAGACGTCCGCACGGTCATGGACCGGCTCGCGGGCTGCGCAGGCGACGGCCGGGTCCCGGGCTACCCGTACCCCCTCTTCGACGCCCACCGCACGGTGGTCATCACCGAAGAGCTCGCGGACCAGATCATGAGCGGGCTCATGGCCGGGATCGCGGAAAGCGGCATCGATCGGCAGACCTATGAGATCCTGTTCGGAGATTACCATGATGAATTTGCGCGATACTGAGACCGGGGACTCCTCGAAGTACCGGCTCATCGGAAAGAGCGTCCTCTCCTACCGCTTCATCGCCCCGCACGACGAGACCCTGTACATCGGCGACATCAAAAAAATTACCGACGACACCAAGAAGGCGACCTTCTTTGCCAAGATAACCGACCTCTCGCACGACGCCAACTTCGCCGACCCGAAGTGGGACACCCGGGTGTACGCGGAGCAGTTCTACGGCCTCGGCGAGGACGTCTTCATCGCGGTAGAGGCGGTCCCGCTCGGGTACGTGGACGAGTCCGGCAGGTTCCACAAGGCCCGGACCCTCCCCTCCAAGTTCTCGAAGATCGAGGAACCGGCCGCGGAAGACTTTGAGTTCCTCACAAAGCAGATGGGCGAGATCGAGGTCGGCCTGATGCGGAGCGGCCAGGACGTCATCAGGGACGTCGCGGTCCGGATCCCGGCCCGGGTCCTCCCCCAGCACATGGGCGTCTTTGCCACGAC
>DATJBJ010000024.1:0-15185 GCA_035515395.1 Methanoregula sp.
CGAACTTGTCGGACTCAAAGGGTTCGAGCACAGTTTCCCCCACGAACTGTCCGGGGGGATGCGGCAGCGGGTCGCTGTTGCACGGGCCCTTGCCATCGATCCCTCGATTCTCCTGATGGACGAACCTTTCGGGGCGCTCGATGCCCAGACCCGGAACCGGATGCAGCACGAACTGCTCCATATCTGGCAGAAGACCAGAAAGACGATCCTGTTCGTCACCCATAGCGTTGACGAAGCAGTATTTCTTGCGGACCGGATCGTGGTCCTCACACGCAGGCCCGGGACCATCCGGGAGATCATCGCCGTACCCCAGGACCGGCCACGCGAAAGGACGAGCGAACAGTTCGTGCAGATCCGCCGCCATCTCCTCGATATGATCAACGAGGAGTCTGGTGATGCCAGTAAGGTTTAATACGCCGCATCTCCATTTTATAAAAGCAGTTTGTGAAGCGTCAAGGCGACAGTCAGCCGGATGTTTCGGCTGATATTGCCCGCTTTTAGCAATATCTTACAGGAGTAGGACGCGATGGTCAGAAAACCGGCAAAGATGTACAGGAACATCTCGAAGAAAGCCTATACCCGGCGCGAGTATATGGGCGGTGTTCCCGGCAACAAGATTGTACAGTTCGAGATGGGAAACCTTTCGCAGGAGTTCCCGACGGAAGTGGACCTCATCGTCGATGAGGCCTGCCAGATCCGGCACAGTGCCCTGGAAGCGGCACGCATCACTGCCAACCGCCGGCTGATGAAAGATGTCGGCAGGTCAAATTTCCATTTCAAGGTCCGGATATTTCCCCACCATGTCCTTCGGGAAAACAAGCAGGCTACCGGTGCCGGTGCTGACCGTGTCTCGGAGGGTATGCGCCTTGCATTCGGTAAAGCGGTCGGGACCGCTGCACGGGTAGAGGCGAACCAGAAGATTATGACCGTCTTTTCCACACCCCAGTACCTGGAAAAGATCAAGGACGCACTCCGCCACAGCGGGCACAAGCTCCCGACACCCTCCCACCTCAAGGTGAGCGAGATCAAAGTGAGCGGCAGGATCGTTGCAGCTCCCAAACTGGTCGGTGAGAAGGTCGTCGCGGCCCCGGTTGTTACCGAAGAGGAAACAGTTCCGGCCGAGCCCGCGAAGGGAGCAGCCCCGGCAAAAGGCGGCAAGGAAGCCGCGAAGGGAACAGCACCGCTCAAGGGTGGAAAGGAAGCCGCTAAGGGTGCAGCAGCCCCGATCAAGGCTGAAGAGAAGAAAGGCGGAGCCCCTGCCAGGGGCGGCCATAAGAAGTAATTTTTTTCATTGTTTTCAGCCGCTAATTTTTCAGGGTATGGACTATTGGTTCCGTTTTGGCCGGTGTCTCGCACGAACTGCCGGGTTTTTTTTGCCCCTTGGCCGGGTGAGGTAAAAAACGGCCTTTAAAACCCACAAATACTATCCGGAAGACTCGCTCGTAGAGAATTAGTGAACCCCTAAACAGTTTCGGGAGTGAAGAGCCCGGCTTCTCTCCACTTCCTGTCTCCCCAATCATCTTATAACTCTCCGATCACCAGTATACATGGATGCAGAAAGCTGCCGACCTTTTCGACGCTCTTTCCGATGCTACGTTCCATGCGTACCGCAAGTCGGTTATCCAGCTTCCTCCCGACGTCCTCCGTGCGATTGGCCGGGCTGAGGATGCCGAATCCGATCCCGTGGCGAAGGGGGAGTACGACAATATCCGGAAGAATATCGATATCGCACAACGGCTGGCGATTCCGCTCTGTCAGGACACGGGAATTCCGGTGGTGTATCTCACCGTCACGCCCGACATCGGTCTTTCGCAGAGGCTGTACGATGCGGTCTTTAGTGGAATACGACGCGCAACGCGGGAAGTCCCGCTCCGCCCGAATGTTGTCGATCCTCTGACAAGAAAAAACAGCGGTGACAATACCGGCGAGCAAATCCCGGCGATCCATGTCCGGACCGGAAAACGGTTTACGGTGACCGTCCTCCCCAAGGGAGCGGGTGCGGAAAATGTATCGAGGATCGGGATGCTTCTCCCCTCGGAAACTGATCTGATAGAAAAGTTCGTCGTCGAGACCGTCCTCATGGCTGGCAGCAGGCCCTGCCCGCCGCTCTTCCTGGGGGTAGGAATAGGGGGGACCTTCGATCTGGCTCCAGCGCTCGCCAAGGAAGCGCTCATTATGCCGGTAGACCGGATGGACCCGTTCGAACAGAAGATCTGTGACGCGGTCAATCTGCTTAAGATCGGACCGATGGGTCTGGGCGGCGATATTACCGCTCTCGCAGTCAAGATCAGGAAAGCGGCCTGCCACACCGCTTCGCTTCCCGTGGCGGTGAATGTCCAGTGCTGGGCGAACCGGCACGCTACCGTCGAGGTAAAACAATGACGGGAATCTGTATACAACTCCGCACGCCGCTGGGTGACGAAGTCCTTGATCTCCATGCGGGAGACCGGGTGGAGCTCTCCGGCACAGTGTATACCGCACGGGATGAGGCACACATGCGGATGCGTGAGGAGGGGATCCCTTTCGACCCCCGGGGGGCAGCGATCTACCACTGCGGACCAGTCATCCGGGACAACCGGGTAATCGCAGCAGGCCCTACGACCTCCGCACGCATGAACGAGCTCTCAGGCTTCCTGATCGACCGCGGCATCCGTGCTCTCATCGGCAAAGGCGGAATGGGCATGACAGTGCGGGAACAGCTCAGGGGCAGGGGGGTTTATCTTGCGTTCACGGGGGGGTGTGCGGCCCTTGCTTCCGGGCACATGACGCTCCGGGGCGTATTCTTCGAGGATCTCGGGATGGCGGAAGCCATCTGGGAAATCGAACTTGACCGCCTTCCCCTTGTCGTAGCAATCGATGCCTGCGGAAACGACATCTTTGCATCGGCAGGTGAGCGTGCGGAATCGGAATTTTTGCGGTATTCTGGTGACGGTAAAGGCGAACGCGGGAAATGTACAAAGGAGTAGGTTTTTTTCTCTCCCGGGGCAACACTATACGGACAAGGACCGCGACATGAAAATCGCCATCGACGAGACACGGTGCAAGGGATGCAATCTCTGTACAAAAGTCTGCCCCTATAAGATCTTCCGGGAGGGAAAAACCCCCAACCGCAGGGGGATTGTGGTCCCCGAACTCGATCGCCCCGAGCGATGCACAAACTGCCGGCTCCGGCACCTGTATGGCCGGACGCTCTGCGGGGTCTGCCAGCTCACCTGCCCGGACCAGGCAATCCGGTGGATTGACGAGGAGCCGTACGAACCGCACAAGGTGGCGATCGAATATTGACAAGAATTGAGTTCTGGCAGGGAAACACTGCCTGTGCCGAAGGGGCGCTCGCCGCGGGTTGCCGGTTCTTCGGGGGATACCCGATCACCCCATCCACGGAAATTGCCGAACACATGGCACTAAAACTCCCGAAGAAGAATGGCGTCTTCATCCAGATGGAGGACGAGATTGCGAGCATCGCTTCTGTCATCGGGGCGTCCTGGACGGGTGCACGGGCTATGACGGCGACGAGCGGCCCGGGATTTTCCCTGATGATGGAGAATATCGGATATGCCGCGATGACAGAGACCCCCTGCGTAATCGTCAACGTCCAGCGCGGCGGGCCGTCGACCGGCCAGCCGACGATGGCTGCTCAGGGAGACATGATGCAGTGCCGGTTCGGATCGCATGGCGATTACAGTATCGTCGCGCTCTGCCCGGCGACCGTGCAGGAGATGTATGATCTTACTGCCAAAGCGTTCAACATCGCCGATCAGTACCGGGTACCGGTCTTTCTCATGGCAGATGAGATCGTAGGCCACATGCGGGAGAAGATCATCATTCCGGAATCGGTAGAGCGGGTACAGCGCAAAGAACTCCCGGCGGGCGCTCCGCCTTTCAGGGCTGATGCCGATAAAATCCCCGGTTTTCCGCAGTTCGGGAAAGGGTATGGGGTCCATGTAACCGGACTCACCCACGATGAAAGGGGTTACCCCTGTGCAACGAACCCGAACCTGCATGCTGCCCTTGTGGGGCGGCTTGTCGACAAGATTGAGTCAGCACGGGATCAGATCGCAGATTACGAGATCGTCAATCCCGGTGCAGGGAATGTCTTCGTTGCATATGGCGCACCGGTAAGGACGGTACTGCAGGTACTTCACGACCATCCTGATATGGATACAGGGTTCCTCCGGCTCCGGGCGGTCTGGCCCTTCCCACAGGAAGCGCTTGCTGCATTTACCAATGCGGAGAGGTTCATCGTCCCCGAACTCAACCTCGGGCAGCTGGCGAGGGAGATCGAGCGGCATGTGGACGTCCCTGTCCAGTGCCTTCCGAAACTTGGCGGAGAGCTTCATGCCCCGCGCGAACTGATCGCAACAGTGGAGGCGGGCCGTTGAGCTTCGAGGAATGGTTCCGGCAGGATCGGCTGCCCCATATCTACTGTGCGGGTTGCGGCAACGGAACGGTCATTAACTGCACCCTCGCCGCTGTAGATCAGATGGGCTGGAAAAAAGAGGAGACGATCTTTGTCTCCGGTATCGGGTGCTCCTCCCGGGCTCCCGGATATATTGTCACCGATTCGCTCCATACGACCCACGGGAGGGCGATCGCATTTGCTACCGGGGTAAAGATGGCGAACCCGGACCTCCATGTTGTCGTTTTTACCGGTGACGGCGACCTGGCCGCGATCGGCGGGAACCATTTCATCCATGGCTGCAGGCGGAACATCGATCTTACGGTCATTTGCATGAACAACCAGATCTACGGCATGACGGGTGGGCAGGGAAGCCCGACCTCCCCGAAGGGCTGTCTCACTTCAACGACCCCGTACGGGTGTTCCGAGATCCCGTTCGATCTCTGCGAGCTTGCCATTGCCGCAGGAGCGAACTATGTCTCCCGGTGGACATCGTACCATGTCAGGGAGCTTGAAAAAGCGGTCAAGGCAGGTCTCGAGACTTCGGGGTTCTCATTTATCGAGGTGATGGTGCAGTGCCCGACTGCGTTCGGCCGGAGAAATAAGTTCCGGCAGGTAGCGGACCATGTGGAATACCTCAGGGCACATTCCCTTCTGAAAGCAAAGCGGGACCGGATGGTGGAAAACGGCGAGAAGATCCCGGAAGATATGTTTCTCGTCGGTGAACTCGAGCGCAGAAACCGGCCGGTGATGGGGGCGAAGCAATGAGGCACGAGGTAAGGTTCTCGGGCTTTGGCGGGCAGGGAATTATCCTTTCGGCCGTGATCCTCGGGCGGGCCGCCGTCATGTACGACAATAAGTTTGCGGTCCAGACGCAGGTGTACGGTCCCGAGGCCCGGGGCGGGGCATCGATGAGCGCGGTGATCATAGACGATGATCCCATCCTCTTCCCCAAGGTGGCGAATCCGGGGATCTTTGTGATCATGTCCCAGGAGGGGTTCGAGAAGTACGGTGCGGACGCACCGGAATCTGCGGTGATGCTTGTCGATTCCACGCTCGTCCGGTCGCGGCCGAAATGCACCTGCATCGAGATTCCCGCAACACGGGAGGCGAAGCAGGCGCTCGGGAAGGATATCGTTGCAAACATCGTGATGCTGGGAGCGCTCGTGGCATTGACGCACGTAGTGAGCGAGACAGCGCTTGAAAAAGCAATCCTCGATTCCGTCCCGAAAGGTACCGAATCGCTGAATATAAAGGCGATGAAAAAGGGCATCGATCTGGCTACCGGGAGCAGGGCATGAAATTACGGGAATACGAAGCAAAGAAGGTGATCCGGGAGTACGGGATCCCCGTACCGGCGGGATTCCTTATCCGGTCCGCAGACGAACTCCCTCCGCACCTCGGTGAACTGGGAGAGGAGATCGTACTAAAAGCGCAGGTCGATGTCGGCGGCAGGGGAAAGGCCGGCGGCATTTTGATGGCGGACCCGGCAACCGCCGTCGCCACTGCAAGGGAGCTCTTCGGGAAAAGCATCAGGGGTCTGCCGGTGAAGGAGATTCTCGCTGAACAGCGCCTCGATATCCTCCATGAGTACTACCTCTCGATCACGGTCGACCGCTCCAGCAGACAGCCGCTCATCCTCTTCACCGAGGAGGGAGGGGTCGATATCGAAATCACGGCAAAAGAGAACCCGGCGGCCATCCGCAAAGCGGTTGTTAACCCGCTGATGCACACCATCCCGCCGTTCCTGCTCCGGGAGATTGCCGGTACGGCCCCGAAAGAGATCGCTGCCGTCATAAACCGGCTCTGGCGCATTTTCAAGGAGAAGGACGCCCTTCTTGCCGAGATCAACCCGCTCGTCGCCACGCCGCAGGGCGTCTTTGCTGCGGATGCAAAGATCATCGTTGACGACAACGCGCTCGGCAGGCAGGGTATCACGGTCAACCGCGATCTCACCGAGCGCGAGCGCGAAGCCGAGAAGCACGGGTTCTCGTACGTCGAACTCGATGGCTCCATCGGCGTCATCGGCAATGGGGCGGGTCTCACGATGGCGACTCTCGACCTGATCGAATATTACGGGGGAAAAGCGGCAAACTTCCTCGATGTCGGAGGAGGCGCGGAGAGCGAGCGCGTGATGAACGCGGTGAGGCTTGTTGCAAGCGTCCCCTCCGTGAAGGTTATCGTGGTCAACCTTCTTGGCGGGATCACCAAGTGCGATGAAGTGGCGAAAGGGATCCTTGCCGCCGGTATCCCTCAGCGTGTGATCGTCCGGCTCGCGGGTACCAACGAGGCAGAAGGGAGACGGCTCCTCTCTGAAAAAGGCTACGAGATGCTGGACACCATGGATCTCGTGGTAAGGAAGGCAGTTGAGGTTACCGCATGATCTATGGCGACAAGAGGACCGGGATCCTCGTGCAGGGGGCGACAGGAAAACAGGGCGAGTTCCACATCGGGCTCATGAATGCCTATGCAAAGGAGGTCGGGGGCAGGGGGGTCGTCGCCGGGGTCACTCCCGGCAAGGGCGGCCAGCAGGTCCACGGTGTCCCGGTTTATAATTCTGTGAAAGAGGCGATGAAGGATTACGATATCGGCGCAGGGGTAATCTTCGTCCCCGCCGGGGCGGCTGCCGACTCGATCATGGAAGAAGCGAACGCCGGCATCGGGACCATTGTCTGCATTACCGAGCACATCCCGGTTCACGATACGATGAACGCGATAGCCTATGCCAGGATGCAGGGTAGTTCCGTCATCGGTCCGAATTGCCCGGGCCTCCTCTCTCCCGGGGAGGTGAAGATGGGCATCATGCCGGCCGGTCTCTTCTCCCGCGGGAACGTCGGCGTCATCTCCCGGAGCGGGACGCTTACCTATGAAGTTGTAGACGAGCTGACCCGTGCCGGCATCGGACAGAGCACCGTCATAGGGATCGGAGGCGACCCCGTCATAGGTCAGACGTTTGTCGATGTCCTTGCACGGTTCGGGGAAGACCCCCGGACAAAAGCGGTGGTCCTCATCGGCGAAGTAGGAGGAAATCTCGAAGAGGAAGGAGCGAAATCCACCGACCTCCCTATCGTCTCCTATATTGCCGGAATCTCGGCTCCTCCGGACAAGAGGATGGGTCACGCTGGCGCCATCGTCGAGGGAGGCGAAGGCGATGCCCGATCGAAGATCGCCCGGCTCAGAAAAGACAGTGTGCCGGTTGCTTCGCGGGTCTCTGAGATCCCTGAGATGGTCCGGGAGCTCTTCCGGGATCACTGCTGACTTTTTATGAAATCCGGCGTTCCTCAGGAAGGAGCTTTTCGGGTACCACCTCCACCTTTATACTCTTCCCCTTCCAACCGATAGAAAGCAAAATCCATGTCCGCCCCCCAGTTCTTTCCGATACCCGCCAGGATGCTTGCCATCGCCTCAGAGACGGTGAGCAGGAGGGTATCGCGCCTTCCGTTCCTGCGGGACGGCGTGAAGGTCACTCCCGGACTCGTCGGCGTTACGATGGAGTGCCTCAATGCGGAATTCACCAAAGCCCTGCCGCTTACTACCCCCCGCGAAGGGCTGGCCGGTGCAATCGCAGGCCTGGACCGGTCCCTGGAACAGCGCACGGGGAGACAAGGGAAAATTATAGTCCCGGTGGTCGTGGATGTCCTGATCGGTGCAGGTATCGCCGAACCGACAGAGATCTCCGACCGGCATGCGCACCTGCAACGAAAAGGTATCCGCCTGCTCGGGCCATGGACCTGGCATACCGGGACCGGGGCAGGGCCGGGAGAGGGGAACACGGCCGAGGGGCTTTCGGCGGAACGCCCTGAATCCTGGATGAGCATCTGCCCGGTCTGTAAGAGCGGGATCCTGAACAAAATCTCGGGAAAACAGCTCTTCGGCATCCCGCGCACGGATTTCATCATCGAATGCACCTTTTGCGGCGCGAAGTTCATCCCGGTCGGCAGCCAGTACCGGCTCGTCTCCATCGCGGTCATCCGCGATCCGCTCTGGAAGAAGCACCTCGATAAGACATATTCCCCTGACGTCTGGGCAGGCTTTGCGCGCGGTCCGGCGACGGGGGTAAAAACAAGGAGTTTGCCGGTTGCCGGCACCGGGCCGGTAAACCATGTCAGTTCCGGAACCGGCAGGGGAACCCTGCATCTCAAAAAGATGCCTGACGGTTCTCTTGCCATACCGATCGGCGGAAAGACGCTGTACTTCCATCCGCTCCGCCTCAAATTCGGCGGGAGGACAAAGGAGGAACTCTTTGTCCGGTCGCAGAAGAGCCTCTCGGAAATCCTCCTCGTTCCGTCCTTTGCTCACCTTCAGGAAAAAGTGAACGCAAAATACTACCGCTACCTCTCCCTGCCTCTCGGCCTTTTTCTCGGCCAGCTCAAGGAACGGTACGACCCGTTCTACCGCGAATTCCTCAATCCCTTCGGGGACGAGCGGTACTGCAGTTTCCGGCTGGCGGGGACTTCCGATACCGGGAAGTGCGGGGTAATGATAACGGTGGCAGGGAACGAGATGTACTTCGCCACCGGCGTTCCGGACTCTTTCGCCAACGCTGTCAACAACCGGCTCGGGCGCGTCACGGCAGATGATTGCCTCCTCTGCGGGGATCCGGTGAAGTGCCGGATCAACGCCCTGTTCTGTACCGGCAGGAACGAGGCAGGACTGTTCATCCATGAAGTCCGTGAAGAGCCGGAACAGGACAGGATCACAAAGATTCTCAATGCGCATCTCTCTTCTGACGGGCCATAAAACCACGCCATCCGCAGACCCGGATCTGATCAGAGAATTTTTCATATCGTAAAAGAACATTGTACTAATCTGCTCTCGATTCGGCCTTTCGGTGAACCCCCATGAAATGCCCACACTGCGGGATGAATATTCGGGATAATACGGCTGTCTGTGGCTATTGCGGCGAGACTGTAGGGGAACGGCCGGAAAAAGCCGCAGGGGGAAGCCCGAAGATCACTGCGCCCGGCCCCGTGCAGAAAGGGGGTAAGGCGGCGCAGCCGGCTGACGGAGAACCTGAGGAAGAGGAGGGCGGGGGGCTCTCCGCGATTCTCCAGCAGGGTGAGCAGGTGCTCATCGGGTCGCTCAATATCTCGGTCAAAAAGTTCTTTTTCCACGCCTACCTCACAAACAAGCGGATATTCCTGATCGACACGCAGGAGAAGAAACTCAGGGTTACGGCAAAAGACATCCCCCGCGACACGATCGTCGGGAGCATCGTCGAATTCTCAGAGAATTCCGATCCGGTGCTCGTGCTCTCGATAAAGTCCGCCGA
Source organism: Methanoregula sp. (assembly GCA_035515395.1). Lineage (GTDB taxonomy): Archaea > Halobacteriota > Methanomicrobia > Methanomicrobiales > Methanospirillaceae > Methanoregula. The sequence continues at coordinate 9,672 of DATJBJ010000024.1, forward strand.
TGACGAAGTCAAGACGATGAAACTCGTCTTTGTCCAGAACGGCATGGACCGTGCCGGCGAGGTCGACGAATGGGTAACCCTGATCCAGGAAGAGAAGCGCCCCAGAAAACCGGCCAGGCAGAAGGTGGAGGAGCCGGCCAGAGCGGAAGAAGAGCCTGAGTTCGCCCGGCCCGAACGGCAGGGCCCTTCCCGGCAGGAGATCCAGCCGGTGCGGAAGCCGGCAAAGGATCACGAGAAACAGCCACCGGTAAAGAAACTCCTGTCCCTCTATAAGGTGCCGGAAGAAGAGAGGGAGGAAGCAGGACATGCCGAACCCGTCAGGAGGGCACAGGTCCGGCAGGTGCCGGAACCGGTCAGGAAACCGGTTATTGTCGCGGATCTCGATCGCGAGGCTCAGCGTTCCCGCGAAGCTGACGTGCAACCGGTCAAGAAGCCCGAGGTCCAGTCGGCCATGAAGGGAGCGATGAAGGGGGCGATGCACCCGGTGCGCCAGCACGTCCCGGCACCTGTGAGAAAGACGATCAGCGAGCCGGTCCGGAAGCCTGCGCCGGAACCCGCGGCGGGGGAATCACCGGTGCGCCGGCCTGTCGTTCAGGAGAAGACCGGTGGCCCGGCGCATGAATATGAGGCCGGAAGGCCGGGGGAACACGTCGGGAGCCGTGTCCTGGAGAAGACCGAGCCGGCGCAGGAGGAGCCGGCAGAGTCTCCCCAGTTCTGCCACCACTGCGGCAAGAAACTCCCCCACGCAGCGAACTTCTGTCCGGGATGCGGAACGAAACTCGGCCCCCAGAAACCGTCGTCCCCGTCGCATGCGCACCGGACCATGCCTTCCGAGAAGAAGCCGGTCATCAGGGAAGTGGTTGACGAAGAGGACGAGGATCTTGAAGGCGAGAGGCCGGTACCGGCAAAACCTCCGGTGAAGAAGGCACCCCGCGGAAGCGAGATGACGATCCTCCACAAATTCCTGAGGCGGTAAAGCCCCCCTTCCTGCTTCCGGTCCCGTTGCTGTTGTATCCAAAAGATTACAGGTCTCTTCCCCCCCGCTCGCGACGCTGGACAAGGTCAGACGTCGGGTCCCGGACCGCATGGATCCTGGAAGGGTGGTCGATGCTGCGGCTGAAAAAAAAATTACCCGTGATAATAAAAAAAAGGGCCGGCATACTGTTTTGAGAAATCGTTATATGAACTCCAGTCCTTTTTCTAAGTGCGAAGAGTAACGAGGAAATCAATGAAGAGAAATATCCAGATCGAAGCCCTTGACCAGATACCCCTGGAGAAACAGCGGATCGAACTTGTCGAGCGAAAATGCCTCGGGCATCCCGACAGCCTCGCCGACGGTATCGCAGAGTCGATCAGCCAGGCTCTCTGCAGGGCATATCTCGATGAGTTCGGTGTTGTGCTCCATCACAACACCGATCAGGGTGAAGTGGTTGCCGGGGAGTCCGTCCCCAAGTTCGGCGGAGGGAAGATGATCCGCCCGATCTACATTCTCCTCGACGGGCGTGCGACCAAGCAGTTCGACGGGGTCACCATCCCGACCGATTCCATCGCCGTTGAAGCAGCCCACACCTACCTCCACAAGATCCTCCCCGAACTCAACCTCAACCGTGACGTCATCGTCGACTGCCGTCTCGGCGTCGGCTCGACCGATCTCCGCGATGTCTTCCGGCCCTGCCAGGGCACGGCCCCGCGGTCCAACGATACCTCGTTCGGTGTCGGCCACGCACCGTTTTCGGAGATCGAGACCATAACCAAGAGCGTCGCCGACTTCATTGATGAGAAGCTCAGGCCGAAGTATCCCGTCATCGGGCAGGACATCAAGATCATGGGCCTCCGCGACGGGGACAATATCACGCTCACCATCGCCTGCGCGATGGTGGACAGCCACTGCTCGGGAATAAAGGAGTATGTCCACTACTGCGACCTCCTTCAGGAAAAAGTCGCCGAGATCGCAAAGAAACACACCAGCCGCCACATCGATGTGCACGTGAATACCGCCGATGACATTGATACCGGCAGCGTCTTCCTCACCGTCACCGGGACATCCGCCGAGATGGGCGACGATGGCTCGGTCGGCCGCGGCAACCGGTGCAACGGGCTGATCACCCCCAACCGCCCGATGAGCATGGAGGCGACAAGCGGGAAGAACCCGATCAACCATATCGGCAAGATCTACAACCTCCTCTCTACCCAGATCGCACGCGAGTGCGTGGCAAACGTGGATGGGATCGAGGAGATGTACGTCCGGCTCCTCTCCCAGATCGGGAAACCGATCGACTATCCGCTCGTGGCAAGCGTCCAGGTGCTGCCGAAATCCGGGCACAGCTTAAAGGACCTCAGCGGCGGGATCGATGAGATCGTCGACAGCCAGCTGGCCAATGTGACCTGCATCACAGAGAAGGTAATCAGCGGTGAGCTCAGGACCTTCTGATAAAAAAACGGGAACCGCCCGCGGAGCCGGCAGGAGAACCCGGGCTCCTCTTCCTTTTTCGGATATCGTACGGCTTGCCATCCCCAACAAGGGCAGGATTGCCGGCCCGGTGATGGAGCTCGTCGAGAAGAGCGGGCTTCATCTCCCCGAGGCAGGAGAGCGGAGGCTTATTACCAGGACGCTGGACCCCCACGTCGAGATTCTCTTTGCCCGCCCGGTCGATATCCCCGAGTATGTAGCCACGGGCGCAGCCGATCTCGGTATCACCGGTCACGACATGGTCATCGAGCGGGAGGCGGATGTGGAGGAACTCCTCGATCTCCAGCTCGGGAAGGCCCGTCTCGTACTCGCCGTCCACGAGGACTCGGTGATACGCTCGGCTAAGCAGCTGAAAGGGAAGAAGGTCGCAACTGAATTCCCGGTCATTACCCGGGCGTTCTTTGCCCGCACCGGGGTACCCGTCGACATCGTCCTCGTAGGGGGCGCGTGCGAGGCTGCCCCCCATCTTGGTATAGCGGATGCGATCGTCGACCTTTCAAGCTCCGGCACAACGCTGAAGACGAACCGGCTCCGCGTTATCGAAGAGGTGCTCGCGACCTCGACCCGGCTCATCGCCAACCCTGCGGCGCTGACGACCAAAAAGGAGAAGATCGGCGAGATCCGGCTCGCCCTCGAGAGCGTCCTGCGGGCCCGCGGCCAGTGCTACCTGATGATGAACGTGAAGCGCTCGTCCCTGGATAAGGTCAGGAGCGTGCTGCCGGGGCTCGCGGGGCCGACGATCATGGACGTGGCCTCTACCGAAGACCTCGTCGCGGTCCACGCGGTGGTGAGCGAGGAGCGGGTCTACTCGCTTATCAACGCCCTGAAGCGTGCGGGAGCAAAGGACATCCTCGTCATGGCGATCCAGCGGATGGTTCGCTAGCCTGTCCATGCGCATCTTTCCTGCGGTCGATATCCTTGGCGGGCACTGCGTCCAGCTGGTGCAGGGAAAGCGCGAGACCGCGACCTCATACGGCGATCCCTTAGGCTGTGCGACCCGGTGGCTCGACGAGGGGGCAGATGCCCTCCACGTGGTAAACCTCGACGGGGCTTTTGGGAATTCGGGCAAAAATGTCGAGCTTATCGCCGACCTTATCCGGAAGACCGGTGCCGAGATCCAGCTCGGGGGCGGGATACGGTCTGTCGAGGACGCTGCCCGCTGGCTGGAGACGGGGGTCGCCCGGGTCATCATCTCTACGCTCGCGGCCCGGAGGCCCGCATGCATCCGCGAGCTCGCCGATGAATTCGGCAGCGAACGGGTGATGGCAGGTGTCGATGCCAAAGGGGGGCAGATCGCGGTGCATGGCTGGCAGGAGACCGCCGGCGATTACCTTGACTGGGCATCCCGGTTCGAGGAGCTTGGCGCAGGCTTGCTCCTGTACACCAACGTGGATGTCGAAGGCCTGCAGCAGGGGGTCCGGTTCGATCCGGTGAAACAGCTGATCAGCCGTGTCCGTATCCCGGTAGTCGTGGCCGGCGGGATATCCGGCAGGGCGGATATCGCCGGGCTCAGGGCCCTCGGCGCCTTTGGCGCCGTGCTTGGATCGGCGCTGTACAGCGGGAAAATCCGGCTTCTTGACGCAATGGAGGAATCTCGATGAGAAAAGCGGAATTTGCACGGGAGACGAAGGAGACAGTGATACGGATCTGCCTGGACCCGGACGGGTCCGGCGATGTGTCGGTGGAGAGCGGGGTACCGTTCTTCGATCATATGCTCATGGCGATGGCAAAGCACGGCGGTTTCGATCTCACCTGTGCTGCACGGGGAGACCTCGCGGTGGACAGCCATCACACGATAGAAGACATCGGGATCGTCCTTGGTGAAGCCATTAAGCAGGTTATCGGTGACGGGAAGGGGATAAGACGGTTCGCCCACGCCATCATCCCGATGGACGAGTCGCTCGCAACGGTCGCAGTCGACTGCGGGGGCCGCGGATATCTCGTCTGGAACGGGGATTTCGGCGGAAAGGCGGTCGGGACGATCCCTGCAGATATCTTCGAGCACTTCTTCTACAGCATCTGCAACAGGGCCGGGATTACCGTCCACATCACGTTCTCCGGAAAGAATGACCACCACCAGTGCGAGGCGGTATTCAAGGCATTCGGGATCGCGCTCAAAAAAGCGCTGGAACTCACCGGCGACAGGAAAGCGGTCCGGAGCACGAAAGGGAAGTTCTGACCGCCCTTTTTTGCATCCGTTCGTAAATCAGGAAATCGGGCTTCTGCTTCCCATCCTCCCGCAGGTGACCGGCTCGTCATACTGTTAAGGATGATAAACGGGTCCGGGGATTCAGGGGTTCAGGCCTTGTCCCCGAAAAAAAGGATTTTACTGTCTGATTTATAATCCTCCAGCCCCCCAAACCTGGTAGGGTTGGCTGCACGCGACAGAGCCGGAGTAACACAGTGAAGGGGGGTTCACGGTGAAGGCCGGGATCGTGGCCTGGATCCAGCCGTCCACCGGGGCATGGACTTTCTGTGCAGGGCAGGCGTTTGCCGGCGGGGTTGAACCGAAATAGATTATCTCGCTCAAGGGGTCCGGGTCCCGCATGTCAGGTGTAGTGACGGATATGGTGAAGCTTGAACTCCGGTAATTCTCTTCGAAGGCCTGGTCCGGGAACATGGCCCCCATGCTGCCATAGCCGGTATCGTTTGCCCAGTACCCGTAATCTTCCGTGAGGATGATCGGGATCCGGATCGATTGACCCGGCTGCAGCGAAGGGATAGGCATCTCGCGCGATACGAAGAGGTGGTCTTCGGGGCTCTGGGGGATTTTCCCCTGAGCTGCCCATATCTTGTCCTGGTCGAGCGTTGTCGGACACGTCCCCCCGGTAGCCGTGTTATCGCAGTATAAATTCTGGATGAGGTGGTCGGAGTAGGTGAGGGTCGAAATATCAGTGGGCATACTGTTCGGGTTGGAGGCCTCGACGATTATATAGGCAGGCTGGTGCTGATAGTCTGGATCCGGCACAAGACCCGGCCACGGGCCGGTCTGGTCGCCCGAGCCGACCAGCGACTCATGATCTGCTACCAGGGAGCCGGCAACG
>DATJBJ010000025.1:0-15522 GCA_035515395.1 Methanoregula sp.
TGCCGGTTTCTCCCGTGTCCGCACCTACATCCAGAGCGGCAACGTGCTCGTCGATACCGGTTTGCCTGCCGGTGCAGTAGAGGAGCGCGTCCACAACCTGATCAGGGAGCATCTTGGCCCGGACCTTGTCGTAATTGTCCGGACCGGGGCGCAGCTCGAAGAAGCACTGAACGGGAACCCTTTCCGGGAGGGATACGATATTTCCCGCGTATTCTTCGTCTCGTTTGCGACTCCTCCTCCCGCGGACAGGATCACGGAGCTGCTGGCGCTGGATATTTCCCCGGAGAAGCTCGCATTCGGGAAAATGGCCGGGTATATGTACATCCCCGGGCCGTACGGAAAGGGGACCCTCTCCGGGAATTTCCTGGAGAAGAAACTCGGGGTTGCAGCAACGATGCGCAATTTCAACACCATGAGCCGGCTCCTGGCGATGAGTAAAGAGGAATAAATCATCCACCCGGCCGATTTTGGCTGACTGATAGGCAAATTGGGGGGCAGGTTCACCCGGGCTCCGTCAGAGGAACACTCCCTCAGTGAGATGGTCAAAACGGAAACAGCATTGGGCTCCGACTGGTTATTTTCCGGAATTTTGGAGGACAAATTCGCCAAAAAAGGGGACAAATCCGGGATAATTGAACACTTTACCGTCGGCAGAACCAGGACGCGAACCGCCACCAACCGGGAGAGGATCAGGATGATGATCGAAGTTTTTGGCCCACAGGGTGCGGGCCCGAAGATCACGTAAACCGGGAGAGCAACCTTTTATCTGCAGAAGAAGAACGTTTTTTAAAATCAGACGGTTTGCGAGGTTGATGAAATGACGGAATCGGTCATCACCGAATATGCCGGGAGCCAGAGGGACGCGATCAGCCGGGTCTACCGTTACGGGGTTGAGGGAATCCGGGTGCTCGACAGCCACGACAGGGTCCTCCGGCTCTACCGGTTCGACCCGTCGTCCGGTATCATGACGGAGAACGATCCTGCACGCCCGAACAGGATCCTCAGGCGCTTCGTCTTCGATCCGTACGGGATGCTCGAAGAGACGTTCTCCTTCGGGCACCCGCCCCGGACCTTCCGGTACGAGGCCGGCGGCCGGCAGATCGTGATGCGGGAGGGCGGGGACTACGGGGCGGTGGGGAAGACCTTCTCGTTCGAGGAAAACGGCGTCGCCGAGACCGCGTTCGGGAGAAACGGCGAGATCGAGCGCGCCTATGTCTTTGACCCGCGTGCGGAGACGATCACGATACGGTCGGGAGGGTGGTACGGGAATGTCGAGCGGACGCTTCACTGCGAGAGAATCGATGCGTCTGTCTTCCGGGAACCCGAGGCCTTCCTCCAGTTCCTGATGTTTTCGGAGAAGAGCGCCCGGGAGGCGGAAGCGGAGGTCGACGAGCAGGTGGCGAAGATCCGGGGCGGGCCCGCGGCTGCGCCCGGGAGGAGCAGGTATGCGTATACCGGGCCGCGGCATCCTGCCGGTTCCGATGAGCCCGGGGGGATCGCCGCCCGGCGTCCTCCGGCCCGGCCCCCCTCCCGTCCCGACGACCGTCCTCCGGCATCCCCGGCCCGCGGTCCCGTCGGCCGTGCTGCGTACCGTTCGGACGCCGGCATAGATTTTATCCCTGACGCGGATTCCCCGTCCCCGGGAGCGCCGGCACGCGACCCGGCATCCCGTGATCGGGGCGACCGGGTCAGCTTCGAGAAGCGCTGGGAGAGTGCCCGGGGAGAAAAAGAAGACCTTTCCGCAGGAAGGAGTGCCCGGATCCCGCTTGACGAACGTTTCCGGAGTTCACGCGAAGAGGACCGGACACTATCGAAAGGGAGGAGTGCGGAGATCCCGCTCGATGAGCGGTTCCAGGGATCCCGTGAAGAGGACAGGGCGCTTTCCGAAGGGAAAAGTTCCCGGATATCCTATGAAGAGCGGAAGGCCGGCAGGCGGGACCGGTAGGCCGGGCAGCTTCAAAGAAAATGCGGGAGCACCGGATAAGCGTCCGGGGGCCGCGAAGTCCGAAAGCGGGATTCAGGCAACGATAATCTTTTAGATCCTTAAGGCCCCTCTTCCGGTTCACGGCAAACACGATCACGCCGATAACGATCCAGAACCCCGCGGTGATGGCTGCGTCCGTATTGCGATAGAAGGCGAGGGTCACGCAGCACAAGCCCCGCGGGCAGGGGCATTTGTCGATGGGGCATCCCAGCAACAGAAGATTCAAGAATGTACAACAGGGATTGACCAAGCGCCAGAGAACAGCTCTAGCCATTGAAGTGATCTGGAAGGGTGTTGACACAATGAAGCTCGTTCCACGTGAACTCGACAAGCTGCAGATATTCACTGCGGCACGGATTGCTGAACGCAGGCTGAAAGATGGCGTCAAACTCAACCATCCGGAAGCAGTGGCGTACATCACGGATTTTGCCCTGGAGAGGATCCGCCGGGGCGATACGGTTGCGAAGGTCATGGAGGCCGGCCGCCACGTCCTCACGGCAGACGATGTCATGCCAAATGTTCCGGAGATGATCCCCCTGATTGCGATCGAGGGGACGTTTCCCGACGGGACGAAACTGGTGAGCATCCATAACCCGATCCAGCCGAAGACAGGGGGGAAGAAGAAATGAGCCCGACCGTTGGAAAGATCAGTCCCGGCGGGAAGGATATCGAGATCTTTCCCGCGAGGAAACGCGTTTCGATCAAGGTCCGGAATACCGGGGACCGCGGCATCCAGGTCGGGTCGCACTTCCACTTCTTCGAGGCGAACCGGGCACTGGACTTCGACCGCGGGAAGGCGTACGGCATGAAACTCGACCTGCCTTCCGGGACCGCGATCCGGCTTGAACCCGGGCAGGAGAAGACGGTGACGCTCGTGGAGTACGGCGGGAAGCAGTACGTCCATGGCTTCAACAACCTTGTCGACGGCAGCACGAAGACGAAGTACAACAGGATCCTCGCGACCGAGCGGGCGAAGAAACTGCTCTTCAAGGGGGCGTGAACGATGATCATCCCACGCCAGCAGTATATCGATCTCTACGGCCCGACCACCGGGGACAAGGTCCAGCTCGCGGACACGAACCTCGTCGTCGAGGTCGAGGGCGACAGCGCAACGTACGGGGACGAGCTCGTCTTTGGCGGTGGCAAGACCGTCCGGGAAGGAATGGGGCAGAGCCCGGGTACGACCCACGAGGCCGGGGCGCTCGACCACGTGATCACGAACGCCCTGATCCTCGACCCGGTCTTCGGGGTCTACAAGGCCGACATCGGGATCCGGGACGGCATGATCGCCGGCATCGGCAAGGCGGGCAACCCGGGCCTGATGGACAACGTGGACCGGAACATGGTCGTCGCCTCCGGGACCGAGGTCACGGCCGGGGAAGGCCTCATCGCGACCCCGGGTTTCTTCGATTCGCACATCCATATGATCTGCCCCCAGCAGGCATTCGAGGCGCTCGCAAACGGGATCACCACGTTCATCGGTGGCGGGACCGGTCCCGCGGAAGGTACCTGCGCCGTGACGGATGTCCCGGGACCCTGGAATGTCAGGAAGATGATCGAATCGGTCGAGGGGCTGCCCCTGAACTGGCTCTTCCTCGGGAAGGGAAACGACAGCAAGCCGGGTCCCCTTATCGAGGAGCTCGAGGCGGGTGCGGGCGGGTTCAAGATGCACGAGGACTGGGGGGCGACTGCGGCTGCGCTCGACACGTCCCTCTCGGTAGCTGACGACTACGATGTCCAGGTCGCGATCCATACCGACTCGCTGAACGAGGGCGGGTACGTTGACGACACCATCGATGTCATCAACGGGAGGACGGTCCACACCTACCACACCGAAGGGGCCGGCGGCGGGCACGCGCCCGATATCATGAAGATCGCTGGCGAGCCGAATGTGCTGCCCTCGTCCACCAACCCGACCCGGCCGTACACCATCAACACGCTCGACGAGCACTTCGACATGCTGATGACCACGCACCACCTCAACCCGGCGGTGCCGGAAGATGTAGCCTTCGCAGAGTCGCGGATCCGTGCCGAGACCATCGCCGCCGAGGACGTGCTCCACGACCTCGGCGTCCTCTCGATGTACTCGTCCGACAGCCAGGCCATGGGCCGGGTCGGCGAGGTTTCGACCCGGTGCTGGCAGACCGCCCACAAGAACAAGGAGCAGTTCGGCAAGCTTGCCGAGGACGCAAAGGAGAACGACAACTTCCGCGTGCTCCGGTACCTCGCGAAACTCACGATAAACCCGGCGATCACCAACGGGATCGCGGACTATGTCGGGAGCCTGGAGCCGGGCAAGATGGCAGACATCGTGCTGTGGGAGCCCAAGTTCTTCGGCGCGAAACCGAAGATGGTCTTCAAGGGCGGGTTCATCGCCTGGTCGATGATGGGCGACCCGAACGCGTCCATCCCGACGCCCGAGCCGTACTACTGGCGGCCCATGTTCGGCGGGTTCGGCCTCGCTCAGTCCCGGATCTCCGCGGTGTTCAGCTCGAAGATCGCGTGCCAGCTGGGGATCAAGGAGCAGTACGGCCTCGAACGGATGGTGCTGCCCGTCAGGGGGACCCGCGACCTCGGCAAGCAGCACATGGTCCGGAACGACCGGACCGGGACGATCGTGATAGATCCCGAGACCCACAAGGTGACGCTCGACGGGAAGGAAGTGACCTCCCAGCCGGCAAAGACCCTGCCCCTGACCCAGCTGTATTACCTGTTCTGAAGCGGTGAACGGGATGATACGCCATATAACCGCGGAGGAAAACGTGAGCGGGGGGTCGGTAATCGACCCGGAGAAGGTCCGGCACGGGATCATCACGGCGATGAGGATCCAGGAGCTTTCGGGATGGGTCGATCCCTCGACCCACCTCAACCTCGATTTTCCCGGGCACCTCCTGCAGCTTGCAGTCGTGGCAGAGTCGCTGGAGCCGGGTGCAAAGGTTCTTGAGAAAGAGAGCCGGATGATGCACGCCATCGTCGACCCGTCAGTATTCCGGCATTACGGTGCCATTGACACCACGACGAGGGCGAACGATCTCAAGGAGATGGTACGAGTGAGGAGAGAACGGAAAGATCCCGTTCTTTATTAAAGGGGAATGGAGATGCTGGTTTTTGGATCTACGGCGGACCGGGTCGGCGGGAGAATTGTCGGCGTCGGGATCGGGAGAACAGAAGCGATGCGGGGGAGGCTGCAGGCCCGGGCCCCCGACGGGGAGAGCCTCGTCGTGGACCTGCCCCGGGGTCAGGTAATCCACGACGGGGATACCTTCGGGCCTTCAGCACAGGGTACGTTCTACCGGGTCCGGATAGAGCCCGAGCCGGTGGTCGAAGTCTCCCTGAAGAGATCAGGCAATGACCGGATCGAGGATGCCCTCCGTCTCGCCTATACTCTGGGCAACCACCACCTCGAAGTCCTGATGGAAGGTGATCATGTGTACGTCCCCGTGATCATAGGCGCCGAGAAGATCGATGCGATCATCGGGAAAGCAGGTGCCGAGGTCGAGACAAAAGTCATCTCGCGGGTCATCTCCCCGGGAACGTCCGGATATTTTGCCGGTGAAGATTAGGATCCTGGGTTATGGTCGACATGCCGGAGAACGTGCTTAATCTCATAAGGATTTCAGATACGTTTTTTCCTCTCGGCTCGTTCACGGTCTCGCAGGGGATGGAACAGTTCGTGGCAGACAACCTGTTCCGGAAGGGCAGGACCGGTGAGATACTGGGTGCCTGTCTCGAAAAAGTCTGGAAGCCGTTCGATTACCAGATTTTCCGCCACGCCCTTGCTGCTGCGAGGGACGGCGACTTCGCCACGCTCCTGGAGCTCGACGATCTCTGCTACGCGGCGAAGATCGCGGAAGAGAGCAGAACCGCGATGGAGAAGATGGGGAGGAACCTTGCCGTGGTTACGGGGTTTGCCCGGGAATCGCCCGGCGCACGGTTTGCTGCCCTCGTTGAAGAGAAGAGAGCCCACGGGATGTACCCGGTCATGCTCGCCCTCGCATCCGAGGCTCTGGGCCTCGGGGAGCAGGGGGGGATCTCCCTGATCTACGTGAACATGACCGAGGTCATCGCGTCTCTGGTGCGGATGGCCGAGATCGACTACCTCCAGGCCCAGGATCTGATGAAGGACGGGGTCAGGGGAATGAGTCTTGACGTGAGGGGTCTTTCCGACTCGGCGCAGTCGTTCCCGCTCCTCGATATCGCGGCGATGCGGCACGAGACCAACAATCACCGGATGTTTATCAGCTGACAAATGGAGAAAGGTGCATGCCACGGACAGTGAGAATCGGGATCGGCGGCCCCATCGGCTGCGGGAAGACGGAACTTATCGAGAAACTCGTGCCCCGCTTCATCAGCGAGGGGTTTAAGCCGGGGGTGATCTCCAACGATGTCTATTCGAAGGAGGACGCCCGCAGGATGGCCCTCACGCTCGGGAAGGATGTCGACCCCGGGCTGATCGTGGGGATCGAGACCGGGCTGTGCCCCCACACCGCCGTCCGGGACGACCCTTCGATGAACATCGATGCCGTCACCCAGCTCGAGAAGGAGCACCCGGAACTTGACCTGATCTTCATCGAGTCGGGGGGTGACAATGTGACCCTGACGTTCAGCCCCCGGCTCGCGGACTTTTTCGTGTACATGATCGATGTCGCGAGCGGTGACAAGACGATCCGGAAAGGCGGGCTCGGGATAAAAAAAGCCGATCTCCTCATCGTCAACAAGATCGATCTCGCACCGTACGTCGAGACGACGATCCCCGAATCCCCGGTGAAGACCGCGAACCTCGACCTCATGCGCGAGGATGCGCAGAAGATGAGGGGCGACAAGCCGTCGGTCTTCGTCTCGCTGAAAGAGGAGAGCGGCCTCGACGAGATCGTGAAGATCATCCGCGAGAAGGCGCTCTTCCGGTGAGGAGCCCGGAAAGACCATGCCAGGCGACCTGCTCGAACATTACCGGGGCCTCCCGTCCCCCTTCTCGCTCTACGAGGCAGAGAAACCGCGGCTTGCAATCGGTTCTGCGGGCAAGACGGGGATCGCCCGTCTCCGGTTCGCAAAGACCGGAGAGAAGACGTATCTTTCCGACGTCTTCAACCAGATCCCCGCCCGGGTCGTCCGCCCCCTCTATTACGATCCGAACCGGCCCGGCATGCCGTACCTGATCTTCGTCAACCCGACCGGCGGGATCGTACAAGGGGACCGGTACGAGTACCGGTTCCAGCTCGACGAGGGCGCAGAAGCATTTATCACGGACAGCATGGCGACCAAGGTCTACAAGATGGACCTCAACTATGCGAGCCGCCGTGCTGACGTGTACCTCGCCCCGGGGAGCAGGCTCGAATACCTCCCCCGGGAGATCATCGCCTTTGCCGACTCCCGGTGGCACCAGGACATCGCCTTCCACCTGGCCGGAGACGCCCGGCTGTACTACAGCGAGATCTTCTGCCCCGGAAGGATCGCCCGGGACGAGTTCTGGGAATTTTCGATCTTCTCATCGAAGATGCTGATCGAAAAAGAGGGCAGGCCGGTGCTCATCGATAATCTCCTCTTCGGCCGGGAAGATAAGGAGGCGAGCCCGACCCTGTTCGGGAACAAATCGTTCCTGCTGAGCGCGTACTGGTACTCGGAAGACCTCCCCGACATCCGGGAAAGGATCGGTTTCGGGGAGATCTATGCAGGGATCAGCAGGATGCCGTACGGGAGCGGGTACGTGATCAAGGCCCTCTCCGACAACCTTGAAGAACTCCGGGAGCTGCAGCTGAAGATCTGGTCGGTGTTCCGGGAACACGAGACCGGCGCCCCGGCCCCGCAGCTCAGGATGTATTAGGCATAGGAATCTTCTCCGATATTTTTGAAAGGACTATTTCAGAAAAACTCCTTTTCACTGCGATCTCTGATAATCAGGAGGGTGACCCCCCTCTCTCCCCAATGGGGGAGGCAACCCAGGGGGGCCATCCCCTTGACCCCCGGCGGTATAGATGTTTCCGGATCAACCTTCTTGTCCGGCGAGGGCCCGCAGGGCGCCCGAGCGACCCCGAAGGGGAGGGCATGCTCGCCTTATCAGGGTATTTTCCGGATCCGGCCGGCAATCAAACAGTCGCTGAACCCCACGGCTTCGAGCTTGATGCTATCCTGTGCCTTCTTGGATGAAGATAAATTCCCTGAAGTTAACCCGAATCATAATGCGCACTTTCAACCGCGGGTAATTGACACCGGCAAGGGGCATCGTCTCACGGAAAAAAGAAGATATTCACCGGAGCCGATCCTTCCACCCGATCTGCATCCGTACCAGGCCGGTTCCTGCTGTTCAGGAGGAACCTGCCGCCGGTGCGCCATCGTCCTTTACCAGGTTCCGGTCAATCTTCAGGATAGTCTTCGTGATATGGGCCGCGAGCTGGATACCGTGAAGTTTTATGAGACGGGGGTCCATGATCCCGCGGTCGATCATGGGGACGAAATCGCCGGTCCGGATATCGATCCCTTCCCCGTCCGGCCTCCCGCGAAGTTTTGCAATCATCTCATCACCGTCATACCCCGCATTATCCAGGATCTGGCGGGAGACGGCTTCGAGGCCCCGGATCAGGATGGAGAGCCCGGCCACATCCCTGCCCCCTTCCTGCATCTTCTTCTCCAGGTACCTTGCAGCGTTCAGTTCGGCGATGCCGCCGCCGGCGACAACCCCGCCTTTCATCGCGAAGTGAACCGCCGAGATCCCGTCCACGCAGGTGCGCATCCGTTCCTTCGAGGTCTCGGTGGTTGCCCCGCCGACGACGAGCGTCGAGACCGTCCCGCTGTCCGGCCCCCGGAAGATCGTCAGCCCCTTCTCCTCATCATAGACAAGCTCCCGTGCGGCGAATGATGGCACTCCGGCCCTCCCGAGAAACTGGACAGGGTAGATCAGGGGTATGGCGAGCGAGCGCGAGAGGAGACCGAGATCTTCGGTGGCGACCCTGATGAGGAGGATCTTCCTCTCCACGAATGCCATCTTCAGCCCGGCATCGATCTCCGGCGCGTTCGTGATGACGACATTCACGTGCTGGCCGGCGAGCTTCGCAAGGACCGCCTCACGCTCCCGGTCCTCGCGGCCCTTCTCTTCTCCGGACAGCCCTCCCCGGAGGGGAAACTTCAGCGAGTCGCGGACGAGGCAGGCCCGCGGCGATCCGACCTCCCCGGGAGGGATCAGCTCGACCGGGAGGCGGGCGATCGCGATGCCGTCGAGAAACTCGTCCTCACCGAGACGCCGGACCAGCGAAAGCCCGTGGCGCAGGTCGGGCCTGTTCGCCTCCCCGAGATGGGCGAGCGACCGCGTGATGAGCCCGGCCAGCTGCACGCCATCGAGTTTCGATGCAGTCGCGGTCGCAAGGACGCTCCGGATCCGGGGATCGTTTATCGAGGTGACTGCTACCGAGACGCCCTCCAGGTACTCCGCGAGGAGCGTAAGGCCTTCATCGATCGCCGGGATGATGCGGGAGGGATGGATCCCCTCCTCCGATGCGATCCGGTACCCTTCCTTCAGCATCTCGGCTGCCATGATGATCGCCGAGGTCGTGCCATCCCCGACACTCACCTCCTGCCGCTCTGCGATCTCGACGAGGAGCCGGCTCACCGGGTGGTTCGTCTTCAGGGAGACAAGCACGGTGTACCCGTCGTTGGTGATCACCCGGTTCCCCATCTGGTCGACGAGGAGCTTGTCGAGGCCGCCCGGCCCGAGGGTTGTCCGGACGACATCCGCCGTCGCGACCGCTGCGGCGACGTTGTGTTCAAGAGCGATGAGGCCGGGGTTCGGTGAAGGCTTTGCATGCGGGGTATCCTGCGCGCGCATAACCGCACTATATCCCGTTCGGATATTTGAATTCTGTTGGTGGGAGACACCACCTACACAAGGTTTAAGCGGATCTGCGAGAGGGATAGGGTTCGGGAGATCTTCGTTATGGCCGCCCCAAGTTTTAGTACAGGAAATCCCGTCATCGATATCATTTACATCATCCTGAACGGGATATCCGAAGTCCCGCTTATCAGTGCCCCGCTTGCCGGGGCATTGATCCTGATCGGGACCCTGATCGCGTCCCGGAAAGCCGCTCTCATCATGGTCGTCTCCGGCCTCATCGGCGCCGGTGTGGCCCTGCTTCTCGGAGCATCGCTCGACCTCGTGACGTTCGGCCTCTTCGGGTTCAACTCCGTCCTGACCGGGATGGCGTTCTGGTCGGGACCGTTTACAAAGGCAAACAAGGCAACGTTTTTCCTGTCTGTTTTCGGAGCTGCAGTCACCGCGGTCGCGTGGATGGTGTTCTCCCACGTGATGGGCGACTGGTTCTCCGGCCTCGGGAAAGGCTATGCCATCCCGGGGTTCACTGCCGCGTTTATCTTCACGACGTGGGTCATGATGTGGGCGACGAAACGATACGGTATCGATATCTGGCCGAGGCCGGCACTTCCGGAAAAACCGGCAACATTACTGGAAGCGCATCACCTTGCAAGCGGTGCCGGTGACCTGCTCCCTGGCAGCGAGAACCCGGTCCAGCAGCCGGACGCGGCGTTCCGGTGGAACGCGAAGGAGTTCGGGATCGCCGTCCTGAACGGCGTCTCGCAGGTCACCTTCATAGAAAACTGGAAGACCGGGATATTCTGGGTTGTCGGCCTGACCCTCTCGTTCGAACTGGTCGGGAGCAGGCTCTTTACGAATGCGTTCACTACGGGGTGGGACCCCGCCTCGCCCTTGTTCCTTGCCGGCCTGATGGCCCTTGTCGGTTCGGCGATCGGTGCGATCTGTGCCATCCTCGCAAAATTCCCCGTCGCCGAGGTCCGGGCAGGGATCCACGGTTACAACCAGGTCCTCGTGATGATCGCCCTCACCAGTTTCCTTCCCTTCACCGGGCAGGCATTTCTCTACGCGGTCTTTGCAACCATCGTCTGTTCCCTCTTCACGATGCCGGCGATGCAGAACTTCTTCGGCCGCTGGGGCATCCCGGCCCTCACCGGACCGTTTGTCTTCACCGCGTGGTTCTTCCTGCTCGCGGCACCGCTCGCCATGAACATCCCGGCGGGGATCGGGTGGGGAAGGCCATGACCGCGAACGCCCCGGCCCTCAGGGCCCCGGAGACGTTGCATCCGGCAGGCCCGTCAGGCGAGATATGCGCGGGGGTAAAATCATGACAGACACCGCGGTTACCATAAACCTCTTCAACAACCTCTGGGTCCTCCTCTGCGGGGCGCTCGTCTTCATCATGACCATCTCGGTCGGGCTCCTTGAGATCGGCGAACTCGGGAAGGACTACCGGCAGGGGCTGTTGAAGACGGTCATCATCATCTGCCTCGGGTTCTTTGTCATGGCGCTCGTCGGTTTCAATACCGCGTTCGCCCCCACGATCGGCGGGATCATCGGTGACCCGTTCTATTCCGCCCCGTTCCTCGGCGGGTTCTCCACAACCTTCCCCGGGGTCCTGCAAGGGGTCTGGTGGTCGATGGGTTCGGCCTGGTTCAATACCGGAGTCACGCTCTCGTCCTATTTCTTCTTCGAGACCGCGTTTGCCTCCGTCACCCTCGCCCTCGTCGGCCTTATTGTGCTCCGGAAGATGAAGCTCCCGGCATTCTGCATCTTCTCGGTCGTGTACTTCATCATCATCTGGAACCTCCCTGCCGCATGGGTATGGAACCCGACCGGGTGGCTGTACCTGATCGGTATGCGGGATTTTGCAGGAGGTCTCGTAGTACATGGGGCCGCCGCCGCTGCCGGGGGGGCGATTCTGGTAAAGATCTGGCAGGAGGAGAAGAAAAAAGGGTACAAGGAGAGCCCGAAAGTTGCGGTCAACGTGAGCCCGGGCTGGCTCACGCTCGCCGTCCTCCTCCTCTGGCTCGGATGGTTCGGTTTCAATCCCGGGAGCACCCTGACCTGGAGCTACGAAGCAAATGTCGTGGTCCTCACGACCTTCATCTGCGCCTCGACTTCGTTCCTCTCCATGATGCTCTTCAAGTACTGGGAGACGAAGAAGAACCCCGACCTCATCTATGCAGCCAACGGGGTCCTCATGGGCCTTATCGTTATCACCCCGGTGGCCGGGTTTGTCAGCCCGGGAAGCTCGGTCATCCTCGGGATTATCAGCGGCCCGTTATATATTTATCTCGAAAAAGTTTTTCTCAGGATGAAGTGGTTCACCGACCCCATGGGCCTCTTCCCCGGTCATTTCAGCGGGGGGCTCTTCGGGGTTCTCATGATCGCATTCTTCACCCAGCACCCGTATGCAGTTGCCTCCGGGAACGGGAACCTGCCCGACGGTATATTGTTTGGCGGAGGTTCGGTGGCCTTCCAGCAGCTCGGGATCGAAGTCCTCGGGATAATCGCCGTTATGATAACAGTCTTCGTTATCTCGTACATCACGGTATATCTCATCGCCAGGGGGATGGGCGGCATCACCACTGATTACAAGAAGGAGGGGATGTTCCCGGGACACGAAGTCCAGTAAATCATAACCCGGTCATTTTTTTCATTCCCAGAACCCTCTTCACCGGCAGAAAATACGAAAACGGATCGCTCCCTTCTTGTGAACACCAAAAAGCTCCCGGTTTTTAACCGGTTGTTGCCGCCATTCCTGTGTTTTTCCCCTCTGGCCGGCCCGGATTTTGGTAGTTTTCAAGGAGAAGAGTGATAAGGTTCCGGTTTTGTGTCCAGAGGGACGACTGCTCCCGGTACAATCCTTCCGATGTCATCATGAGCGCCCCCCGGGTGTCCGCGACGATGTAATCCGAGTGGACGTTGTCGATATACCTGATATCGAATACTCCCCCGGTTCCCGGATCCTTTTTGTTAAGCCCGGTGAGCAGCGCCTTCGAGCCGGGCTCTGTGGTGAGGTGGATCGTCACTCCCCTTTCCATGGCATCGGCAAGGCGGGCGACCATGGCAAGGGAGAGGAATGGCGATTGGGCCGGGGAGAGGATCCAGATCTCGTGCTCTGCATTGTCCGCCATCTGCGCCCCGCGGTCAACGATCGTATTTCTCCCGGTGATGATCGAGAACTGGTCTTCACCATCGGAAAAATCCTCGTGGAGTGACACGCCGGACCAGTTTTTGAAAAAAACTTCTGCCTTTTCGTTGAGTTCCTCGAACTCCTTTGCAGTGCTCTCTTCAAGGTTGCGGATAAGAAGAGAGATCGCCTTCTCCGGGGGAAGGGTTCTGATCGTGACCGGTTTCGTGACGAGTCTCTCGATAATTCCCATCCGCGAGAGCGACGGCAGGATACGGTACACATCTTCGCGCCGTACCCCCGAGACCTGCGCTATTTTCTCGATACCCGGCGTTCCAAGACCCGATGCCGCGAGATACACCCGCGCCTGGTTGTAACTCAACCCAAAGCCGGTTAACAGCCGGGCATTCTTCTCGATCACTGCCCAAACGGTGGTTACTCGTGTCGATTCTGAGACCATGCTGGTGCCCTTTTACCGGGTTTGTTATTCAAAAAACCTCGCGGCTTGTATTGCATCTCCAGATCCCCTCATCATATAAAAAACAATGGGTTTCCGGATCCCTGCCACAGGAAACGGAATCAGGATGCTTTTAATCTCCCCGGCACTTCCCTGGCAGGATGTGCTGATCCGGCCCTGAACGCAGGGGACTGTGCACAGATCGCGTTCCACGCGGCGCTGTTGTTTATACAGCCGGGATCCGGCGCGTGGAGGTTGTGGTAGTACGCCCATGCCCGGGCCCGGCATCCCCCGCATACCAGCTTGTTCTCGCAGTCACCGCACTTGCCTTGGAGAAGCGAGCGATCCCGTAATTCACTGAGCACAGGAGCTGAATGCCAGATGTCGAGGAACGGTCGTTCCCTGATGTTCCCGACAGGAATAGGCATGAAGACGCAGGGCTGGATATTTCCTGATGGTTCGATGCAGCAGTACAGCCGGCCAGCGCCGCACCCTCCGATAAAGTCGGCGAGCATCCGTGTCTTCCCTTCGAGCCCCTCACCGGTATGGAAGTGGCCGACCGGGACGCCGCCCGCTCCATCCGATTCGAGCGCGACTCGGGCGAGCTGGGGCGCTGTGGAAAGGATATCCGGAGAACTCCTGTTGCTGTTCTGCCCGAGTATGAACCTGAGAAGATCTTCTCGCTGGCACGGCGAAATATCCTTATCTGCCAGGGCGATACCCCGCCCCGTCGGGATGAAATTGAACGCCATTATCCGCCGGACCCCGAGTTCCTTCCCAAGCTCGCAGATAGCCGGGACCTCATCGTAGTTCTCGCTCGTCACGGTCGTAGCGATACACGTGAAGATCCCCTGCCTGACACAGTGTTCGATCCCGCTGACGCTCCGGTCAAAGGCTCCCGGGATCCCCCTCATGGCATCATGGTGCAGGGCGTCTTTCCCGTCGATGGAGATCTCGACATAGTCAACCCCGGCCCGGGATAGTTTCTCCGCAACGGATGAGGTAATGAGTGTCCCGTTGCTCGCAAGGGCAACATAGATCCCGTTCCGGTGGGCATAGGAGGCTATCTCGAAGAAATCCTTCCGCATGAGGGGTTCCCCACCAGAGAACGCAATTACGGCTACGCCGGCAGAGGTGAGCTCATCGATTACATGGCGTGCTTCTTCCGTGGTAAGTTCGTCCGGCAGTGCCTGTTGCGCGTCCTGGTAACAGTGGATGCATTTCAGGTTGCACCGGTGCGTAAAATCCCATACCACGAGAAACGGTGCGTTCACCATCTGGGGCTTGGTTATCCCGTACCGTGCGATCCCGGTAAGGACATTGATGAGGCCGCGCCGGAAGACCGATTCGGAAAGTCCCCTGCGGATATCGGCTTCGGTGACCCCGAACAAAGTGCTGCTCCGTTTGAGCGTTTGTCCGACGATCCTTCCCGCGAGCCGGCACTTCCAGCAGAGATCCTTTTCTTCGCCCATGTAGGCCCCCAGAGCATTTGAGAGTCGGTTGCCGCATTCGTCGTCAGTGGCGACAAAATTGAGCAATGCAAGCGAGATCGGGTTTCCGATCCAGCTTTTTACAGCTGCCATCGCTGAGGAGATATCATCTGTCATATTCAGAAAAGCACCTCGTTTTTTTGCCAATGGAATGACTCTTTCCGAGGTTGTCGAGCGTATTAGAATTTTGGGTGGTTGCCTTTTTAGGAATTTTGCCAAATAACAAAAAAACCGTAAAACAATTAACGGGACCCGAAAATCATGAGGTTTTGGTTACCGCCGCAGATTAAATATATCCTGATGACATCCCCATAAACGCTGGTATCTCCTTATATTCCTTCTATCCCCAAAAAAACCCTGAATTTCTCGTAACGAGTTTGCTTCCTGTACTCTGGTTGAGGGATGCCGTTTCCGTTCCGTATTAGTATCCCGGAATAAATTTCTCCGGCACTTCCTTCCGCGTAAAATGTTCGTAGAGCTTTGACCAGTAAAACCCGAAGGAAAAGGTGAAAAAGAGTTCCTCGAGCGACACGCCCAGGATGAGGACCCCCCCCTATCGCCCCGAGGTTCCATACCCGCAGGACATAACCCGGAACAGCGGCGTTCAGGGTGATGAAGTAGAGGAAATAAAAACAGGGA
>DATJBJ010000026.1:0-7543 GCA_035515395.1 Methanoregula sp.
CGAAACCGTAGCATTGTGGTTGCCGACTGCCCGCAATTCCTATGATTTTGGGGAGGGGAGTGGTCCGGCACCCCCCCTTGTCCGGCCCGGAAATTTTCCGCCTTTATCTGCCATCGTCGGAAGTTCCACACGAAGCACTGCATGTGCGGGCGCAAAGGGGGGGGGTGGAAAATGGCAAGGGGGGGAGGAGGGGGGTGGGAGAGAAAAACCTCCAATTTGTTTTCCGGAAGGGGGGTGGTGTCGGTCGTTCTTGAAAGTGTGAACGGGACCCATCCCCCTATGAAACCGACTGGGGACGGGAAGGGGAAGGTCACTCCCCCTTTTTCCCCTTCCTTTCCCCGAACAGCTCGTTCACCATCTTAACAGCGCACAAATCCCCGCACATCGAGCAGGTCTCGGTCTCGCCGTCCCGCTCGTGGATCTTCCTCGCGTGGTCCCCGTACAGCGCGAGCCGGAACTGCTCGTCCCAGTCGAGCCGGTGCCGGGCATCGGCCATCTGCACCTCCCGCTCCGTCTTCCACCCCTCGTGCTTCCGGACCGTATCGCCGATATGGGCGGCGATCTTCGCCACCCGGGTCCCCTCGACGATATCCGCGACATCGGGGAGGGCGAGGTGCTCGCTCGGCGAGACCATGCAGAGGAAGTCGGCGCCGTTGAGGCAGGCTGTCGCCCCGCCGATCGCTGCGACGACGTGGTCGTAGCCGGGCGCGATATCGGTGACGAGGGGGCCGAGGAGGTAGAGCGGGGCATGGTCCGTAATCTCCTTGATCATCCGGACGTTATACCCCACTTCGTTGAGCGGCATATGGCCCGGTCCCTCGATCATCCTCTGGACGCCCTTCCCATGGGCCCGCTTCGCGAGCGTCCCGAGCGTGACGTACTCAACGGATTTCGCGAGTTTTCCCGCGTCCTGCAGGCACCCCGGGCGCATGCCATCGCCGAGGCTGATCGTGACGTCGTGCTCCGCGAGGATCTCGAGGAGGTAGTCGAACTCCGCATAGAGGGGGTTCTCCTCGTCGCGCTGCATCATCATCGCGCAGTGGAACGTCCCGCCCCGGCTGACCACGCCCATCAGCCGCGGGTCGGCTTTCAGGGCCGCGAGCGCCTGCCGGTTCACCCCGCAGTGGAGGGTCAGGAAATCGACGCCCTGTTCGCAGTGCTCCCGGACGACACGGAAGAGGAGGTCGGCATCGACGTCGCGGGCGTTCCCCGCCCTGCGCACGGCCTCGTACACCGGCACCGTCCCGACCGTTGTGTCGAGCGCGAGGATCCTCTTCCGGATCGCGACGAGGTCGCCGCCGGTGGAGAGGTCCATGAGGGCATCCGCCCCGTTTGCGAGGGCGGCGTGAGCCTTCTCCATTTCGAGGGCGGGATCGCACCGGCTCCCCGAGGTGCCGACGTTGACGTTGACCTTCACCCGGCACCCTTCGCCGATTGCGCAGGGGGCATGCTCCCTTCCGGGGTTTGCGGGGATGACCGCCCGCCCGGAGGCGATCAGCCGTGCCAGGCGCTCCGGTTCGATCCCCTCGGCCTTCGCTGCGGCAGCGACGCTCTCCGGGATACCGCGCGTGCACCTGCGGGTGAGCAAATCCATAAGACACATCTGCTTCCAGTCCTTATTATTCTGCATGAAGGTCACGAGTATCCTCGATCCCACGGTCTGGGGGAACTCCTATGTCTTCGGGAGCGTCCTCGTGGATGCGGGCGTCCTGCCCATGGCGGTCGCGCCCCACAAGGCGGGGATTGAGACCGTCGTCCTTACCCACTGCCATTACGACCACATCGCCCACGTGAAGGAGATCGCACACATGTGCGGCGCGAAGGTGGCGATCCACCGCGCCGATGCCCGGGGCCTCATCGAGGACAGCCAGAGCCTCTCGATGCATTTCGGTTCCCGATCGCCGGGTATCGCCCCCGACATCATGCTCGCCGATGGCGACACGATTGGCGGCCTCCGGGTCATCCACACCCCGGGCCACACCCCGGGCAGCATCTGCCTGTATTCCGAAGCCGACCGGATCCTCATTTCCGGGGACACGGTCTTCACCGACGGTGCGTTCGGAAGGTACGACTTCCCGGGCGGGAGCCGGGCAGATCTCGCAAAGTCGCTCGATATCCTCGCCGCCCTCGAAGTGGAAGGGCTCTACCCCGGTCACGGCGAGCCGGTGGTAGAGGGCGGGTACCGCCACATCATGGCGGCACAGCAGCTCATGAAGAGCGGGTATGGATAAGGGGATCTACTGCCTCGTCTTTTTTAGCCGGGGCTGTACCGTCCCTGTAGGTGCGCTCGGGGATATCTCCTTTGCGGCGGGGTGGTATGTGTACGTAGGTTCCGCGCTCGGGAGCGGGGGGCTGAAGCGCCTTGATCGCCATGTCGATCTCTTTTTGTCGCGGGACAGGAAACCGACGTGGCACGTTGATTATCTCCTCACCTGCCCGGACATGTCTCTCGGATACGCCATCTGTGCCCCGACTCCCGCCCGGCTCGAATGCCGGCTCGCCCGGGAGATCGGCGGGCCGGGCGTGGCCGGGTTCGGGTGCAGCGACTGCGCCTGCACGAGCCATCTCCTCTTTCGGGAGGGAGACCCGCGGAGCGAACTCCTCGGGGCATTTGCTGCGCTCCGCCTCGTCCCGGCGATCAAAAGTATCATAAGGCCGGACGGGACAGGGGGACTACCATGAAGGTCCTTGGCCTGTCGGGAAGTATGCGGAAGGACGGCAATACGTCGGCCCTCGTAAAGGTCGTCCTCAAACGGTGCGCCGATGCGGGGATCCCCGCCGAATTCGTTTCCCTTGCGGGAAAGAAGATCCTGCCCTGCACGGGCTGCGGAGTCTGCAGGGAGAAGAAGTGGTGCACGCAGGTGGAAGACGACTGGGACGGGATCGCCCGGCAGGTCATTGCCTGTGATGTCTTCGTTATCGGATCCCCGACCTACTATTACGATGTCTGCGGCCAGCTCAAAAACTTCATCGACCGCACCTACTCGCTCTACCACGACCGGCAACTCGCCGGCAGGCACGCGGTTGCCGTCGCCGTGCACCACCGGAAAGGCGCGAACCGGACGATCCAGACGATCGAAGGGTTCCTCAACGCCCACGAGTTCTCTTCGCTCGGTTCGGTGGCGGGGTCCGGCAGCGAGCCGGGGGATGTCATGAACGACCCTGAAGCGGTGAAAAAAGCACGGAAGATCGGGGATAAGATCGTCCGGCTCCTCCGGCCCGAGCACGACTGAGGGTTTTTCCTGCCGGGAAAGAACCGGAGTCACCCGTGCTTCTTGCCGGTCATCTGCTCCGCGTCCACCCGGATGACGCGCACGTTTGCGAGTGCCCCGTCGTCGAACGGGTGCGGCCCTTCCCCGTAGTGCCGGAGGATACAGTTCAGCCCGTCTTTTTTTTCCCGAGCATCTACGACAAAACGGGCTCTTCCCGTGCAGATCACGCTCGCATACCGCACCCCCCACGCACAGGGGTCCGCGTCCCGGATCAGACCCGCGGTGGAATCGGCCTCGATGCACACCCGGGGGTTCTTTTTCAGGATATCGATCTTCCTGCCCTCGAACGCGGAGTGGAAATAAAAGGAGCCGCTTTCGTACCCGAAGCAGAGCGGGACGACGTAGGGCTCCTCCCCGTCAGCCACCGCGAGCCGGCACACCTGCGCCGCCTGCAGGATGGCTTCCATCTCCTCCCGATCGGTTATCTCCCGGTCTCTCCGCCGCATCTCTGACACCTGAACGGCGGACTTTTAGATCATCTCGTACAGCGTAGTGCGCTGCCGGAGCGTCCGCCCCAGATCCTCTGCCACGCGCTGCATCTCGCGGGGATCGAGGTAATCGGTGTTCGTCGCCCCGGCCCCCTTGGAGATGCTCTCCTCGAACATCGTCCCGCCGAGGTCGTTTCCACCGGCGATCAGCCCCAGCTGGGCCATCTTTATCCCTTCCTTCACCCACGAGACCTGGATATTTTTGAAGTTGTCGAGGAAGAGGCGGGAGATGGCTACCATCAGGAGGTCTTCCCGCCCCGTGGCACCCGCACGCGCCCTGCCGCTCCGGTAGATCGGGGTGTTCATATGGATGAACGAGAGCGGGACCAGCTCGGTGAACCCGTGGGTCTCGTCCTGGATCTCCCGGAGGATGGCGAGGTGACGTGTCCGGTCCGCATCGCTCTCGCAGTGGCCGTACATGATCGTCGCCGTTGTCGGGATGCCGGTGCGGTGCGCCTCTTTGATGATCCGGACCCATTCCGCCGTCCGGATCTTCCCGGCGCAGATCTCCTTCCTGACGGAATCGACGAGGATCTCGGCCGCCGTGCCGCACATCGATCCGAGGCCGGCTCCCTTCATTGCCTTCAGGACGTCGAGAGTTGTCATACGGCTCTTGCGTGCGGCGTACGCGACCTCCATCGGGTTGCTCGCGTGGAGATGCACGCCCGGCGCCGATTCCCGGATCCAGGTATAGACGTCGATATACGATTGCGCCGTGAAACCCGGGTGGAGGCCGCTCACGGTGCAGATCTCCGTTACGTTCCGGTTCTTCGCCTCTGCCGCTTTTGCCTGGATTACGGACCTGTCGTAAAAATAGGCGCCTTCTTCGCCTTCCTTCTTGGAATAGCCGCAGAACCCGCAGGCGTTGACGCAGATATTGGTGACATTGATGTTCTGGTTCAGGACCCAGGTGACCGCGTCCCCTGCCCGCCGTTCCCGCATCTCGTCGGCGGCCGCAGCGATCGCCCAGACATCGCGGTCTCTGACCCCCCACAGAACCCCCGCCTCGTCCTCGCTGAGCCGGTGACCGGCTTTCACATCGTCCAGCAGGGTCTTCAAACGTGCATCCATAGCCCACCGTCCTGTGTGAAAGATTAGCACAGGAGATGAGGTAAAGGTATCCATAACCGGGCGGCACCGGCGCGGGTATGATTATTATCCCTCGCGCCAACCATCAATGCAGGATCCTATGGATGTCAAGAACGTTCAGCTGAGCCGGAAAGTTGCCGAAGGGTTTGTCATCCCGCTCGGGCACGTGAACCTGGTCGCGGTCAAGACCGATGTCGGCATGGTCGGGTGCGGGGCGTTCGACGTCGCCGCCCTCGACTCGTTCAGTTATCCCGCGGCAAAGGTCAGGCCGTCGCTCGGGCCTTCGATCGCCGATATCGACGATCTCCTCAAAGGGATCGTCAAGGAAGCCAACCGTTCGGCGATAGGGCGGGGGATCAGGACGGGCATGACCGGGCGGCAGGCTCTCGAACTGCTCTGATCCCTTCGATCTTTTTTAATCTCTCCGGTTCCGTTTCCCCACCCCGTGCCCTGCCTGTTCCGTTCAGACAAGCTCGTACAGCGTGGTTCTCTGGCGGAGCGTCCGCCCGATATCGGCGACGACCCTTTCCATATCCTTCGGGTCGAGATAGTCCGAGCCGGCCGCACCCGCGTCACCGGTTACATCGTCCGTGAACATGGTGCCGGCAAGGTCGTTTGCCCCGGAGAGGAGGGCGAGCTGGGTCATCTTCAGGCCGACCTTCCCCCACGCGACCTGGATATTGGCGAAGTTGTCGAGGAAGAGCCGGGACACGGCGATCATCAGGAGATCCTCGCGGCCGGTCGGGCCCGGGCGGCTGATCCCCTGCCGGTAGAGCGGGGTATTCGTATGGACGTACGGGAGGGTGACGAGCTCGGTGAACCCGCTGGTCTCGTCCTGGATCGCGCGCAGGATGCCGAGATGCCCGGCCTGGTCAGCGGCGGTCTCGCATGAACCGTACATGATCGTTGCGGTCGAACGCAGGCCTGCCCGGTGGGCTTCTCTGATTATCCGGACCCAGTCAGCGGTCGGGACCTTCCGGGGGCAGATCACCTGCCGTACGGAGTCCACGAGGATCTCGGCTGCCGTCCCCTGGATGGTCCCGAGGCCCCCCTCTTTCAGCCGGGAAAGCACCTCAGGGGTCGGATACCCCCCGTTCCGGGCAACATGGGCGACTTCGTCCGGGCTGAAGGCATGGATGTGTACCCCGGGGGCCGCCTCCTGGATCCAGCGCATCATGTCGAGGTAAGTATCGAGCGTGAATGCCGGGTGGACGCCCGAGAGCAGGCAGATCTCGGTCACTTCTCTTTCGTGCGCGAGCCGGGCCTGCCTCTGTATCCCCGCCCTGTCGTGACAGTACGCCCCCTCGTCCCCGGCACGCCGGCCGAACCCGCAGAACCCGCAGAGGTTCTTGCAGATATTCGTGACATGCAGGTTCTGGTTCCTGACGTACGTGACGGTTTTTCCGACACGGCATTCCCGTATCTCGTCGGCTGCAGATACGATCGCGGGTACGTCCCGTCCTTTTGCCTGCAGAAGAAGGGTCGCCTCTGCGGCGGTGAGCCGGTGCCCGGCAAGGACATCGGAGAGAAGCGTTGCGATCCCGGTCACGGGCACCCCTATTTCCGTTTCTTCCCGCTCTTTTTCTTCGCCTTTGCCTGGTTTTCCTTCGACCGAAGGTAGATCTCGTGCAGGATCATGGCGACGACCGCGATGACCGCGACAAGCCAGATATTGAGCGGGAGGTACCCGATGAGCGGGATGGCAAAGAGGGCTTTTCCGACAATCCATTCGTCTTTCACCGGTTCGGGCGTCCCGATGCCCGGGTAGCTGACGAGCTGGTCGGGAAGCGGGTTGTTATCCCCCCACGTAATGTATCCCCCGTGGATCGCGGTGTAATTGATGAGGAGTTTCTGTTCCTTGATCTCCGTCACGGGACCCGCGTCCACGTACTGGATGGCCCGGTGGATGATCGGGTGTACGTTCGTAAGGCCGTTGGGCTTGTAGATGATGACGTCCCCATACTCGTCATACCTGGTATACCCCGACCTCGTGCCGTCAATCCAGGTCTGGAAGGCGCCGTACCGGTCCTTCTGGACCACGACGACGAGGTCGCCGATCTTCATGTGGGGGTCCATGCTCTGGGACTCGATGGTGACGACCGCCGGCCACGTCCCGCAGATGAGGTAGAGGGCAAGCGCTATGCCGCCGACGACGGCGGCGATCCAGATCGCGTCCCGGGCGAGCGATACCGCCCAGTGTTCGCTGGTCCGGAATTCCGCAATCATCGCGCGGATATCCTTCTTCTTGTCGTTCCCTGCCATTACTGCCCTCCCGCGTACGCGCGGTCGCGGGTTAACTCTTCATAGATTGAACACGGGGTTTTTTATAAATGCCGATGATCGTCACCGTGCCAGGAACCGGAACAGGTAATAGCCGCCGAAGATGACGAGGAAACAGCCGCAGGCGGCGATCACCCACCGGTACGAGGTGTCGGGGAGCACCGTCTTCCCCCGCGATACGCTCGTGGAAACGAGGGTAAACCACCCGGCATCTGCGCTCCAGTGCCCGGCGAGGAAGGCCACGGCGAGGACAAGACCTCCCTGCAGCCCGGCGACCACCATTGCGCTCCCGACGGTGAGCCACCAGATCCAGAAATAGGGGTTTGCGGCACTGGTCACCAGACCCGCGACGTAGGGGCCGTGCCCGTCCCCCGTGCCGGAGGCGGACATGGTCGCCGTCCGGCTGCCGGCAAT
>DATJBJ010000027.1:0-6314 GCA_035515395.1 Methanoregula sp.
GTTTGACTTCGCGCTCACCGTGGCAAAACCCGCGGGCTGGCACTGGTCCACGCCGAAGGAGAGCTTCGAGTCGGGGACTCTCTGGACCGGGGTACGGGTGAACGGCATTAGCGCCGGGCTCGCGATGGCGGCGGACGGCCGCACGGTCACGGTCCGTGCATACACGGAAGAGCCGCTTGCCGACGGGGATGTGGCGGAGCTCGAAGCGGTCGTCCGTGACGGCCTCGGGGCGGACGAGGACCTGGCCGGGTTCTACGCGTTTGCGAAAAGCGACCCCATCCTCAGACGGGCGACCGCGGACCACCCCGGGATGCGGATCGGCCTGCTGGACGATGTCTTCGGCAGCGTCGCCCTCGCGATCCTCCTCCAGATGGCCCCGATGGAGCGGAGCGGGGAGATGATGGACAGCCTCCTCGAAATCGCGGGCGAGCGGGTCTCCTTTGCCGGGCACGTTGTCACGCTCTGGCCCCGGGCGGAGACGGTGGCGGGCACCGACCCCCTCCTCCTCCGGAAGGAGGCGAAGCTCGGGTACCGGGCGGAGCGGCTCGCGGGCGCGGCGCAGTACCTCGTCGCCCACCCGGTCTCCCTCCGGGAGCTCGCGAAGGTCCCGGAACCGGAGGCGATGAAGGTGCTCATGGCGATCCCGGGCATCGGGCCGTACTCGGCCGCGATCATCTTCGGGCAGTCGGAGCCGCCCATCGACGCCTGGTCCGTGGTCATCATGAGCGAGCTCTACGAGCATAAGACGCCGGTGAACTCCCGGCAGGAGATCGACCGGGTCCGGAAGATGCTCTCGGCCCGGTGGGGGAAGTGGAGCTGGCTTGCGTTTGCGTACATCCTCAACGACCTCGACAATCTCGCCCGGGAGTACCCGCTCTCGCGGGTGACGTGAGGGGGACCCGCACGGCAGCGCCGGGCCCGGGCAGGCCGTCCCCCGTGTCCGGGGAGCACCCCACATCCTGCCCGCAGCGGCGCCCAAACTAATTTTACCCGGACGACAATTGGATCATGTACAAACCATGGGCGAACAGGCAGTCATCATCTTATCCGGCGGGATGGACAGCACCACCCTCCTGTACGATCTCATCCGGCAGGGATACGGGGTCCACGCGGTCACGTTCGATTACCGGCAGAAGCACCGGAAGGAGATCGACTGCGCAAAAGCGACCTGCGGACGCCTGCGCGTCCCCCACAGGATCATCGATGCCGGGTTCTTAAACGACATCGCCCCCTCGTCGCTGACCCGGGCGGACTGGCAGGTCCCCGCGGGCGGGTACGCCGACGAGACGATGAAGCAGACCGTGGTGCCCAACCGGAACATGGTCCTCCTCAGCATCGCGGCGGCGTACGCCATCGGGACCGGCGCCCGCCGGCTCTTCTACGGGGCGCACGCGGGGGACCATACGATCTACCCGGACTGCCGGCCCGCGTTCGTCAGCGCCATGGCGACCGCGTTCCACCTCTGCGACTGGAACGATGTTATCCTCGAGGTGCCGTACCTGTACCTCACGAAGGCAGACATCGTCAAAAAGGGCCTCTCCCTCGGCGTCGACTATTCGATGACCTGGACCTGCTACGCGGGCGGGGAGAAGTCGTGCGGGAAGTGCGGGTCGTGCGACGAGCGGCTGGCCGCGTTCCGGGAAGCCGGGGCCGTCGACCCGCTGGAGTACGAGTGATCTTTTTTAAAAGAGTCCGCGGGCCCGGGGCACCCGGTATGCCGGATGCCTGCGGCGATTCAGGTCAATACGGAATCAGCCTCAGCTGCGGGATGTTCTCAAAATGCCGGTCCCGGGTGATGATCTCGCCGTCATGTATGAGGGCGATAGCGGCGACAAGCCCGTCAAAATCCCCGACCCGGCCGCCGCCCCGGGCCAGTAATGCCGAGACCCTGCCAAATGCTTCGTATACCGCTTCGTCCACGGGAATGACGGTGAACAGTTCCAGGATGGCCGAGACTTTCCGCGGGTCCTCCTCGTTCCCGGAGGCGGACGCACCTTTGTACAGTTCAAGCGCCGTGACCGCTGTCGTCTGGAGCGCGATGCCCTGCCGTTCGAAATCCCCGTAGAGTTCCAGCGCCGCGGGGTCGCGGCGGAGCAGGTCGATCACAAAGGAGGTGTCTGCGATGGGCATGGTTCAGAACCCTGCCGTACGCATCCTGCTCTTCCGCATGCGGCGGGAAACGGTCTCCACCGAATCGGCAAGATCGGAGCTCTCCCCTATCCCGGAGAGTACGTCGGCAAGTCTCCGCTTCACCGGGTAATACTTCACGATAACGTCTGAAA
Source organism: Methanoregula sp. (assembly GCA_035515395.1). GTDB lineage: Archaea > Halobacteriota > Methanomicrobia > Methanomicrobiales > Methanospirillaceae > Methanoregula. The sequence goes on from DATJBJ010000027.1 coordinate 2,283, forward strand.
AACTCACCTTCCCGTCTTTTTTCAGCGCCTTCAGCCGCTCGTACGCCTCCTCCGTGATGCTGATCGTCTTCATGGGCATGATCTGTTCTGTGCACGTGTGCGTATTTAAGAATTACCGGACGGCGGCCGCGGTGCCGGGAAGCGCCGGAAAGACAGGTGACCGATCCGGAGGGAAAACCGGGCAGAAAAAGGTTCGCAAAACAGGGGAATGAATTCCTGCCGCCCGCGGGATCGCGAAAGGCAGCAGTCAAAAGCGGAAAGGAGGGGATCCGGTCACCTGCTTCCCCGGGCATCGACGGCGCCGATGTAGACCGAGGAGAGGATCCTGTGGTACGTCTCGCGTTCCTGGGCCGTGGGGGGACAGAGGGTATCGTTCAGGGCGGTTTCAACCTGCCGGATTACATCACCAAGGTTTGTCATGTCTCGTATCTCCTGCCCTGCCGGGGTTCTTAAAAAAGAAGCCCCGCAGGCTCGATCACACACTCTGCAGGAAGACCGTATATATTGCCAGAATGATACCGGTTCAGGCGTTGAACCGGAAAGTTAGCAGGGCCCCGCGGTGAGGAGGGACTCCGCTCCCGCGGGCGTCCGGGTGTCCCGTCGTGAGGATCGTGCCCTGCACCGGGCCGGGACGCGCCCGGGAAAACCAAAAAAAAAAGCCCGCGGCACCGGCCGCACCTCCCCGCGTTTTCAGGTGAACGCGGACGCGATCACGGCCCAGCTGGCGATCACGCTCGCGGCGGTCGTGAGCGCCCCGTACTTCGCGTAGATCTCCCCCGAGACCTTCCCGGCCTCCCTGATGTTGTTGTCCGGGTTGGGGATCTGGGGGTCGGAGGCGTTCCGGATCGCAAACCACGGGATCTTCGGGTACTGCCGGAGGACCTGCCCCACCATCGCGTCGCCCATGTCGCAGGCGCGGCCCAGGCCCTGGAGCCCGAAGTGGTTGGTCGAGTCGTCAAAGCCAAAGAAGTCCGTGGTGACGACCGCGTCGCCCGCACCCGCCCAGATCTTCGGGACCGGGCGGGCGCCCCCGATCTTCGCCGCGTTCACCTTCGTCAGCGACGGCGCGATCGCGGCAAGCGTGCCGGCCGGCAGGGGCGAGGTTGTATACGATGCCGTGCACCACGGCTCTTTTTTGAACTGCTTCGTGCAGTAGAACCGGGCCGTCCCGCCGATGACCACGTCGCCGAGCTTCACGTCGGTGCCGATGCCGCCGCCCGTGCCGGTGGTGATGAACATCGACGGCTGGACGGCGTCGACCACCTCCTTTACCAGCCGCGAGACCGGCAGCTTCATCCCGTCCTTGTCCAGGTGCAGCCCGGACTTCATGAGCAGGACCCGGGCCTTCCCGACCCGGCAGGGGAAGTAGACGGCGAGGCTGTGGTAGTAGCGATCGGACTTCCTGTCGTTGAACGGGGCGTTCCCGGTGGTGACCAGGGGGATGTACTGCTGCACGTTGTGCCGGTACTCGTACCACTGCGCCAGGGGATATCCGGGCGACATAAGGGCCGCGAGGGTGACCGCCTCTGCAACCGTCCAGGTCATCACGACCGCATCATATCCTTTGAACTTCGTGAGGTCCTCGCCTTCGGCGGGGGCCTTTGCAAGCGGCGCCGCCACCGGCGCGGTCTTCTCCGGCCACGGGACCGCATCCGGCAGCCGCTCGCTTGCGGCGAGGGCCGCCCCTTCGATCCCCGCCTCCATGAAGCGTGCCTGCGGGGCCGAGGGATCGTAGTTCAGGATCAGGTCTTCCACATCGTAGTGCTTCGCCATGCGTTGTTCCTCCCGGGATCCCGGGCGTGCGGACGGGCCCCGGTCTCCCGGGGAAAGCGGCAGGCCCGGATCCTTTTCTAATTATAATAGTATTATTCTTAATTTTATAAAATTTTCTGTGGGTTTGTGCGGGTACCGGCGCAGGTATCGTACCGGCGGGTACGTGCGAAGGAGCCCAGGGTTAATCGGGAGTGCCGGAGGAAGGCGGCGTCCGGGAGAAGCACTGCCGGGAAAAAATTACCGCCGGCCCGAGAGCGCGTACACGGCGCGGTGGGTGCCGTACTTTCCCGGTACGTCGATCGTCCTGAGTTCCCGGATGGCAAAATACGGGGAGAATAATGCGCGGATCTCGGCCTCCGAGGAGAAGTAGAGTGTCGTCCCGATCCCGGTCTTCCGGTATTTCCCGGTGCCGCCGAACTGGGGGTCGTCCTCCGAGAAGCTGACGGAGAGGTACGTCGCTTCCGGGTTCAGGAGCCGGTGCACGTTCCGGACATAGCGCTCCCGGTCCTCCGGGAAGATGTGGTGCAGGAGCTCCCAGTCGTACGCGAAGTCAAACGTCCCCGTAACCTCGTGGAGATCGCCCAGGAGGTCGGCTGCGATGAACGTGCACGAGACCCCCTTCTCCCGTGCGCTCTCCGCCGCGATCCGCACCGCGGTCGGGGAACTGTCGATCCCGGTGACCTCGAACCCCCTGCCGGCAAGGGCGATCGCGTAGTTGCCCGCACCGCAGCCGAGGTCGACGGCCCTGCAGGGCCGGACACCCCCGCTTCCCACGAGATCTGCGAGCGCCTCCGGCAGGACTTCGCTGTTCCACGGGATCCGGTCCAGCGGGATCGTCCGGTAAATCATGTCGATATCGGGATACTTCATGGTCCTCCTTTTAGGCCGGACCGGGAGATCCGGGTCCGGCGCACCTTTCAGCGACAGCTTCTGTGATCTTGTACCCGTAATAATTTCCTGCCGGCCGGGGCGGGCCGGGAGCCGGTTCTGCGTAATCTTCATCAGGAGACGTGGATTATGGATACATAGGAGTTGGGAGATGAGCACAAACCCGGTCAAAAAAGCGGGGATGTCCCGTTCCCGCCTCGTGGCATACCTGGCGGCGGTCGCCCTCTGCTCGGTGCTCCTGTTCATCGCATCGGGAGCCCTCGACCTTACGGGGACCCTGTACCGGTCCCTTGAGGCGTACCCGTCCTTTCACCTCGACGGGATCTTCATCGTCGCCCTGTTCCTTGCGGTCGCTCTCGCGGTCCTCTCCGCACGGCTCTGGCGCGGGCTGAAGCAGGAGGTGCAGGGGCACCAGGCAACCCACCGGTCGCTTGTACGGGCAACCAAAAACCTTGCGTTCCTCAACAGCATCGCCAACCAGGACATCCTGAACCAGCTCACCGAATTGTCGGCGGACCTCGAACGGGACGGCGGGAGGACCGATATCGGCAGGGTCAGGGAGGCGATCGAACGGATCCACCGGCAGGTCAAGTTCATCAAGGAATACCAGGATATCGGCACGAACCCGCCGCAGTGGCAGGACGTCGCCGATACGGTCATGCGGGCGCGGGTGGGCGTGAACCTGGGGAAGGTCACGGTCGACGTGGAGATGAAAAATGTGACCGTCTATGCCGACCGGCTCCTCGAAAAGGCGTTCTACTACCTGATCGACAATGCGATCCGGCACGGGGGCGGGAAACTCTCGCGGATCCGGTTCTCGGACCGCATCTCGGAGGAGAGCCTCGTCATCGCCTGCGAGGACGACGGCGCCGGCATTCCCCCGGAGAAGAAGGGGGCCCTCTTTCCGGAGACGCACGGGCCGCACATCGGCTACGGCCTCTTCTTCGTCAAGGAGGTCCTTGCCACGACCGGGATCACCATCCGGGAGACCGGCATACCGGGAAAAGGCGCACGGTTCGAGATCCGCGTCCCGCCGGGGATGTACCGGAAGACTGCCTGACAAAACCCGGCTGACCGCGGCGTCAACCGGTCCCGGCCGCCTGCCGTAAAGACCGGGCGGGCACCGGATCACCGGCGGGCACCGGATCCTGGGGAGACTCCCGGCGGCAGCGGGCCGGGAAAGAAATTGCACCCCTCCCGTTCTTTATAGGGGACCGGTCCCGCTGCCCACGCTTCCGGAGCATTGCGGCGGCACCACGGGCCGGCGTACCTCCCGTTTTATCACCATGGCATGCCCATTTTTGTTCCGGGGGGAAAAGTATGGGAGACCAGGAGACCGTTCTCTGCCAGGTGTGCGGGGAACAGAAGGCA
>DATJBJ010000028.1:0-11141 GCA_035515395.1 Methanoregula sp.
GAATTTATCTGCGTACGATCTGTTTCGGATAGCGGGAGATCCGGCTCGCGACCCCGTACACAAAGGCGAGGTGCTTGTTTTTCTTCGGGTCCGGGCCGGGCCGGCTGCCGGCAGGATCGCCGGCTGCCCCGGGACCCATGATCCTGATCCTGATGCCGGGGTCCGCGTGGTGCAGGAGCGATTGCGCGGACTCCGGAGAGACGAGCGCGGCGAGCTTTCCGTCATCGACGAAGATCAGCCCGTCCCGCGCGATGTTCTTCAGGTAATAATAATACTTGTCCCGTTCGTTCTGCACAATGTGCCCGCCCCACCGCCGCTTGTATTCCAGTACCCCGTCGGAGAGAAACGGCCTGCTCTCCCCGAAATCCATGAACCGCGCCTTCAGTTCGCGGGCCCGGGCCATGGAAAAATAGAAGAGCGCCGGGACCGCGTCCTCGTCGAGCCAGCGGTCGTCGATCAGCCCGACGGACAGCGCGTAATAAGTGTCGCCGGTCGTTTTGCAGAAGAGCCCGCCGACGAACTCGTCCTGCCGCTTGAGGAGGAGCAGTTCCCCCTTGTTTTTCAGCAGGTACTCGAGCTTCGAGATGTCCTCGATGAGGGCATCCCGGTGCCGCACCCTGATGAAGGGGAGGTACATCTTCTCGTAAAAAAATTTCAGGGACTCCGCCCCGTTCGAAATCTCGATGTCGTAGGACCGGATCGTTTTTTTGTGCTTCCGGAATTGTTTTAAGGTCTCCGGGGACTTGTCGAGGCTGGCCACCTGGCGCACGAACGGGACGGTCAGGAGGCCGTCCTTAAAAAACGGGACCAGGTTCCGGTGCATCGCGATGATGACCCTCTCGTTCCGGCGTGCGACCCTCCGGAGGGACCAGGCAAAGATCGTCCCGGCCTTCTGGAGGGTCGCGTCCGGGTAGAAGTACCGGACAAAACTGATATCCGGTTCGAGCGAGGTTATGAAGAGGGCGCCGTCCCCTCCTGATATCCGATATACGTGGAAGAAGAGCTCGTTTATCGAGGTTAAGAGCAGTTTCACCGGTGAAAAAAACCGTATGATCCACTGTTTTCTCTCGTACGGGAGATCCCGGTACGCCCGCACTATCCACCTGATCATACCGTCCCCCGCGGCAGAATCCTGGTGATCGCGGGCGGGGAAAGGAGCGGAAGCTTCACAGCCCCGGCTGGAGCGGCCCGTAAGAAAAGATTCATGGATGGCCTGACCGGCAGGCCCGGTTCCTCTTTCATTTTTCAAGCCACTTATGCATCCCACATAATTATCTTTTCGGTACCTGCGATCAGCCGATCCTGGGGACAGTGGATCGGTCACCTTCTGGCCGGTCCTCCCCACGGGGGGAGAGGGGGTCTCCCTCATAATACCATGAAAAACGATAATGGGATTTTTTACAGAGATTTTTTCTCATTCCAAGGCTGGTTCGATCCATGACCGACAATTAAAGAGCCCCCGCGAAAGATATCTCGTACCATGCAGCCGCCACATACCCCGCGACGGCCGGTAGTTCCCGGGAAAGATCCGGAAATCAGGGCGTACATCGCCAGGCAGGAGTCGCTCCTCTCCCCGCTCGCGGCGAAGAGTGCAGACGCCCTGCGGCGGTACAACCGGCGGCCGGACGACATCCGCACGCCATACTCCCGCGACGCGGACCGGATCATCCATACCCGGGCCTACACCCGGTACATAGACAAGACGCAGGTCTTCTACCTCGTGGAGAACGATCACGTCACCCACCGGGTCATCCACGTCCAGCTCGTCTCGCGGATCGCCCGGACGATCGGGCGGTCGCTCCGGCTCAATGAGGACCTCATCGAGGCCATCGCTCTCGGCCACGACATCGGCCATATCCCGTACGGGCATTTCGGCGAGACCTGCCTCTCGGATCTCTGCGTGGAGTACGGGATCGGAAAGTTCTTCCACAACGTCCAGAGCGTCCGGTTCCTCGACACCATCGAGGACCAGGACCTGACGATGCAGGTCCTCGACGGCATCCTCTGCCATAACGGTGAGTCCGACGACATCCGGATATCCCCCGCACCCTGCCGTGACTGGGGGGAGTTCGATACGCACGTGCGGGAGAACGCGGAAGGGCGCCGGAGCCGTCCGCCGATGACGATGGAGGGCTGCGTGGTCAAGTTCGCCGACACCATCGCATACATCGGCCGCGATCTGCAGGACGCGCAGGAGGTCGGGATCATCGGGTCGCCGGCCCCGGTCCCGGAGGAGTGCCGGGAGATCCTCGGGTCCACCAACCGGGAGATCATCGATACCCTGATCCGCGATCTTATCGGCAACAGCGATACCGACGATCGGGGGTTCATCTCGTACAGCAAAGAGGTCGAGAGGGCACTGATCCTCCTGCGGACATTCTCCCGGGTTCACATCTACGAGAACCGGAAGCTGACCTCGGAGAGGGAGAAGATCCGGCACATGTTCGCCACGCTCTTCGCCTCCTGTCTCGATGATGTTAGCCGGGACCGTCGGGAGTCGAAGATCGTCACTGACTTCATCGGTACCCGGTGGATCAGTGATGCATACCGGCGTTCCGCTGCGCCCGCGGAACTCGTCCGGGACTACATCGCCGGCATGACCGACCGGTATTTCGCGAAGCGTTTCGAAGACTGCGTGATCCCGAAGATGACCGAGGGAAGGTTTCCTTAACTTTTTAAGAAAAAGTTTCAGTCGTACCTTCCCTTCGGCTTCTCCCAGCCCGTGAACCCACAGTAGATGCAACCGATGCCCTCGCACTGGCAGCAGGGGCGTTTTGGCGCACGCACGAGGACGGTACCGGTCCTGTTGCAGTAGAGGCAACCGAGGCCGTCGCAGTGGCGGCAGGTTGCGGGCTCGTACTGTCTCTCCGGCTCGCCGGGCCCGCACGTGGTGGTATCTTCCGGCATGTGCAGGCTTACTCCTCGTCCTCGTCCAGATACCGGGAGAGAGCGTCGAGCACTTCGGCTGCGGACTGGTAGCGCTTCGCGGGGTCCTTCTCGAGGCATTTCAGGATGATCTTCTCCACCGCCGCGGCGTCGGGGTTGTACTCCGAAGGATAGATGGGCTGGTCCCGGAGGATCGCGTTCCCCACCTCCACGATGCTCTCGCCACCGAACGGTATGGTGCCGGTGACGAGCTCGTAGAAGACAACGCCGAGCTGGTAGATATCGGTCCGCTCATCCGTCCTCCCGAACTCCGAGGGCGAGACCTGCTCGGGGGCTGCGTACGAGAGCGAGAACCCGGCGATGCTTGAGTGCTTGACGTCGGCTGCGAGCACCTTGCTCATCCCCCAGTCCGTGATCTTCGGGACGAGGTCTTCGGTCAGGAGGACGTTGTGGGGCTTGATGTCCCGGTGGATGAACCCGTGCTCGTGCGCGTAGCTCAGGGCACCGGCGATCCCCTGGACTATATGGACCGCCTTCCATACCGGCACGGGTTTTGCAATCGCCTCGAGCGAGCCGGGCACGTACTCCATCTCGACATACGGGACCGGGAGGATGTTCACCGCCGAGACTTCGACGATGTTCGGGTGGCGGAGGGTCTCCCACGCCTTGATCTCGTTTAAAAACGACCTGCCGGTCATCTCATCGAAACTGATGGGGATCTTGACTGCCACCCTCTGCCCGTCGGTCCTGCGCCGGGCCGAGAAGACCCATGCGATCCCCCCGCGGCCCACGTACTCGATCTCGTCGTATTTCACCTCGAGGTCGCGGGGGAAGTAGTTCTTCTGTTCCGCAGCCGACGTGTACGGCCCGGTCATCGTGGCCTCCTCCGGGGTATCGGGGACGTGGATCGTGGCCTGGGACTTTGCCGGTTGCTCGTCGCCAAGACCGGCAGTCTTCTGGACCGGTTCGCGGGGAGGTTCCGCTGACGTTGCCCCCCCGCGGCGGAGGTACATGATGGTCCCGCCGACCGCCCCGAGAACGATGATCCCGAGGACCGCAATAAGGCCATACGGCGTCTCATTCCTTCCCGGGACGGGCGGCGGCTGAGGGACGGTCGTGACCGGGCGCGGGGTCGGGGGCGCAACGGCAGTCCTGGTCGGCACAGTCGTCTCCAGGGAGATCGCCGGGGTTGTCATCGTGCCCGGCAGAGTTGCGACCGGCGTGAGGGCACCGGTGAAGGGCGCGATGTCCGAGTAGAACTCCCTCGGGTCCATCAGGGGGAACGCGTCGAGGACGTCGCGGCCGGCAACGGTGAAGGGCCGGTTCGGGCCCTCGATGAGGATCTGGTAGGGTGTATCGCCGATGCCGTCGCCGTTATGGTCGGTACGGCCATGGTAGTCGCTCCAGTAGTTGCCCATCCGACCGACGTTCTTTATCCCGAGATAGGCATAGGAGAGGATGTCGGCAGAGTCCCAGCTGGTCGTGGCGTTCCGGGAGATGACGTTCTGGATATTGGCAAAATTGTTCCGGTAGATGGTGTTCGAGCCGGAGACCTCATCGACGGCGATCCCGACAGAGTTCTTCGCAACGTTGTTGTCCACGACCAGGTTGTCGTCAGAGTCCTGCAGGGTTATCCCGAATCTCGCGTTCCCGGTGATGTTGTTGCCGGAGATGGTATCCTTCGACGCCGAGATGAGGAGTACTCCCTGCGCATTGTTCCTGATGGCATTGTTGGAGATGACATCGCCGGACGATGTGATGCGGACGCCGCTTAGGAGATCGCTGTTCTCGATCACGAACCCCTCGACGCTGCAGCCGTCCGCGGTGATCTCCACCCCGTTTCCGTTCTTTGCGACCTCGATTACCGGCGCTCCGCCGCCGCTGTCTATCCCTATGAGAGAGATCGTCTTAGCGAGCCGGATGTTTTCCGTGTAGGTGCCGCTCTCGACAGTGATCGTGTCCCCCGGGGCGGCCGCGTCCACTGCGCTCTGGATCGTGGAGAATTCGGCACCCGTCGGTGCCACCGTATGCTCCGATGCCGCTGCGGCAGGAACAAGGGCTGCTACAGCGGCCAGCAGGATAAGAAGAGAGACTGCCGCGGGGAAGAGGGCTTTCGGACCGCAGGGTAGGGCTGGCCGCCGGTCGGGTCGGCTCCTTTTTTCCGGCTTCGCGCGCGCCCCTGCTTCCATCATGAAATGTTAGTCGCCTTTCGTACCCTGCGGGATGATCATGACAAGTTTTACCCCGGACACCCCTTTCGAGAGCTCGACGAGATCCCCGTCACGGAGCGGGGCCCGTACATTCTTTTCGATCCGTTTGTTGTTGAGCTGCGTGCCGCCGGTGCTCTCGGCATCTTCGATGAACCAGCGGTCCCGGTCGCGGATGATCCGTCCGTGGGGTTTTGAGACCCTGGTGACCGCGGAATACCCTTCCGAGAGAACGATGTCCTGTTCCGGATCGAACATGCTGCGGTTCTCCGGATCGATCCGCCCGATATTAACGGTATTGTTCTTCAGGAGAAAGACCTTGCCATCGTCCGGACCCCCGAGGACGATGGCAGCGGGGACGTCTCCGAGGACCTGCCGGGAGAGGGTATTCTTGACATCGTCGAGCCGGTGGGAGATGTCGCTCGCTACGATCTGGACCCGGGTATTGGAGAAGAGGCCGAGGTTTCGGATGATCGCCTCGAGCCCCCCGGGGACGAGCGAGTATTCCCAGACTGGGTGGATCCCCTTGGAGGTCGGCGCACCGAGACCCGCTTCCTTCTTTATCACACCGATGCTCAGCAGCTTGTCGAGGTGTTTCTTGGTGTTCTCGTAGCTCGTCTCGATCTCCTTACTGATCGACCGCGCGTCCCGGGGCTTCTTCTCAAGGAATTTCAGGATCCTGAGCCGTGCGCTGCTCGAGAGAACATCGAGATATTCCGAGAGTTCTTCGAGGGAATCAGAATCTTCGTGGATAATTATCGTCGGGGACTTGTCCTCTGCACTCATTACGCAACACCAAAAACCGGTTGCATTCACTCTTCCAACCCGCAGGTTGGAATCCGGTACACTAGGATTTTGGACACGGCGGTTTATATTCTTCCTCATCGTCCCGGGTTCATCAGGAGAACCCCGGAGTTATACCCGCCAACCAGAAAGATTTGAGGTATTTATCTACCCTGCAGGAGAGAGACGTACCAGGTGATACACGAATGGCTTCGGCGTGTCACCGACCCATGCAGAGATGATAGAGGAACACGAAATGGACGCCGGAAAAATTCTGCTCGGAATTGCACTCGTGATCTTTTCGGCTGCGCTTTTGGTGACACCATCGAGCGCGGCCGGGACGGGCACCCCCCGGGAGGTTGGAACCGGGTGCGCTGCGCCCGCCGCAGGATGTGCGATGCTCCAAGAATTCCACGTGTCCACCGGGGCAGCGGCGGGTGCCGGTCTCATCACCGGGGTCGCAGCTGCCGTTTCAGATCAAAAATACCCGTGACATGCGAGGATCCCGGTACGAGCCGGTGACACAAGGCCTTCCCCTGCGATACCCGGATGGAGGAGCAGGGATCCCCTCAAGAACAACAAAAAATTCCTGCGGCGCAGGATACGACGGGTAAGGGGACAAACGGCGGGACAGCCGGAACCAGGAAAATCCCCTCTAAAAAGACGGCAGAATTGTCGTCTCTCACTCCAGAGAAGGGAGGAGTACACAACCTCCCATCATACATCAGACCCATACCCGTATTTTTTACAGGACCTTTCAAGAGAAACGCCTCCGGAATGAGGCGGTGCGGCCCGCATTTATTTGACTAGGCCGGCGGAGCTCAAGCCTGAAAAGTGGCGGACTTCCGCGGGGAAAAAGAGAGGGGATTATTCTTTCCTTGTTCCGGAACGGCCGAGGCAGAACGCCGCGATCCCAAGCGACCCTATAACGAGGGTTGCGGGAAGGGGCGACTGCGTCGGCGTGGACTGCGGTGCAGCGGGAGCCGTGGTCGGCTTCGCAGTGGTCCTGGCGGGAGCTGGCGTTGCCGTGGTGGTCTGGGCCGGAACGCCTGTGGTGGGTGCGGGGGTTGCGGCGGGCGGGACGCTCAGCCGGACGTTATCGATATACCCTTGCGCATAGGTGCCCATCACGCCATAGTCTCCCACCGAGCCGATGTAGATGCGGTTCATCCCGTGGAGGTTCTCGGCGGTATTCACGTAGTACCCCCAGAGTTCGCTTCCCGTCACCTTGTCATCGACTTTAACCCCCAGGATTTTCTGGTTGTCGTCGTAGGAGACGGCCACATGGTACGTCCTGTTCAGCTCGTACTTCTCGGTAGGCCCTTCGTACGCACCCGGTTCGAGTTCGGTCGCCGCGTGCTCGCTGTTCGCCTGGACGAGCTGGTTCCCCGGGGTGACGAGCCGGATCCACATGATCTGCCCGTACTTCGCGTTGGTGAACTCGGTCAGGACATTGGGCCCCTTGTTCCGGTCCATCTCGGCGCCCGAGAAACCGAGCCGGAAGGTGGTCCCGGAATCGATCCGGTTGATGATGACGTCGTATTCGAGCGTGAAGGACCCGCGGTCGTAATCCACGGGGACATAGGCGTAGTTCCCGGTGCTCGGCTCGAGCGAGAAATGGTACATGGCAAGAGTGGGGTCCCAGTAATCGTTCGACGGGTTGTTGGTCGTCCAGTGCGGGTCGGAATCAAACGAGGTCTGGTACACGACGGTCTGGCCGTTCACCGTCTGGGCGAGGACGGGAGCGGCGATGAGGACGAGGCCTGCAAAGGCAAGCAGGGTGATGAGGATCGTTCTTCCATTCATGATTCTACTCCAAGGGTTCGTTCCGGACCGCAACCACCGGGCGGGAGGTTCCCGACTGCCCGTGCCTGCCTCTCCGGGGCGTTGCCGGGCCTGATCGAAAGGCCCGGTGCACTACACGTATGATTATTCGCACTCCTTATAAATATCGACCGCCCGTGACCGGAACCATCCCGGCAGCATTGCGGGAGGCGGACCCTGCCGATCCGGCACGTGTTTTTGAGGCACTATATTTATCTTGAAAATGGCGCAATAGTAGTGGAAGAGAAGAGAGCGCGATAATAGTCTAGCGGTAGGACAGGAGCTTCCCAAGCTTCTAACCCGGGTTCGATCCCCGGTTATCGCATCGACCTATGGAACCGGAACCACAGCGCTCGGCCATGCAGATCATCGCGGAGAACCGGCGCGGCGTGCTGCGCGATATTGCTACGGTGGTTGCGGACCACGGGGCAAATATCGTGATGATCAACCAGGAAGTCTTCGATTCCGGCCCGTACTCCGGCCTTGCGGAGCTTTATTTCGAATACGATGCCGATGACCCCTCCGACCAGGAGCGGCTCATCGCCGAGCTCGCCACCATCCCTTCCGTCCGGAACGTGACACCGCACCGCCCGTTCAGCCATATCTTCGGCTCCCGGGTGATCATCATCGGCGGCGGGGCGCAGGTCGCGCAGGTGGCGATTGGCGCTGTGAACGAGGCGGACCGGCACAACATCCGGGGCGAGCGGATCTCGGTGGACACGATCCCTATCGTGGGCGAACGGACACTCGCCCTCGCGGTCGACGCCGTAGCCCGCCTCCCCCGGGCGACCATCCTCGTCCTCGCGGGCTCCATTATGGGGGGCGAGATCTCGACCGCGGTGGACCGGGTGCGGGAAGCCGGCATCCCGGTCATCGCCCTGAAGATGGCGGGTACCGTGCCGGAGCACGCCGACCTCGTGGTCACCGACCCGGTCCAGGCCGGTGTCTTTGCGGTCATGCACGTAAGCACCAAGGCCGTCTTCGATATCAACCGGGTGAAAGGGCGGGAGTTCTAGTGGATATCATCGAAAAGGCGGTCTCGGTGCTGAGCCACGACGGTCTCGTCGTGTACCCCACCGACACCGTCTACGGCCTCGGGGCCGACGCCCTATCGGACGAGGCGATCCTCAAGGTATACGCGGCGAAGCAGCGCCCGCTGGGCATGCCGATCTCCATTGCAGTTTCGGACTTCGAGATGCTCGGGGCGGTCTGCCGGGCAGAGCCGTGGATGCAGGACTTCATCGGGAAGTTCCTTCCGGGCCCGGTGACGGTCGTCCTCCCTGCACGGAAGTGCATTCCCGATATGCTCACGGGGGGGACCGGGCTGATCGGTGTCCGGATCCCGGCTCACGATACCGCCCGGCAGATCATCGAACGTTTCGACGCCCCGATCACGGCCACGAGCGCGAACCTCCACGGGGCGCGGGACCCGAGGACCCGGGATGAGGTCACGGTACTGTACGAGCTCTTCGTCGACGGGGGGACGCTGCCCGGCACGCCGAGTACTGTTGTCGACCTTCCCGCACGGAAGATCCTGCGGCCCGGAACCGGGGCCGAAGCGATCGGCCGGTACCTCGCCGCGATCTGACAGGAGGGTGGGCTGATGGCAGGAAGACCGATCCGGCTCCGGGATTTTGTCGAAGACCGGGGGGGCTGGCTCTATGCCGTCTCGGCGTACGACAACGAGGAGAAGATCGGGTGCGTCCTCCGCTATATCCCCGATGAGGCGGGATCCCGCCTACACCCGTCCGGCAGGCGGTACGCGAAACTCGATTTCGAAGAAGCGTACGCCCGGGTCGCCCGCGACAAGCCGGCGTATGCCGGGCTCATCCATCGGATCCCGCACGGGGATGTGAAACGGGTCATCAGGCCGGATGAGGAACTGCCGTGGATCGCTGCCCGGCACCCGCGGGTGAAGAAGCTTGTGGACCTCTTCGGCCTGCCGCCGGGCACTATCGGATGCACCGGTTCCCTCCTCTGCGGGCTTGAGGACGCGGGCTCGGACATCGACATCGTGGTCTACGGACGGCACTGGTTCACGGCGCAGGAGAAGGTCCGGCAGGGAATCCTCGACCGGAAGATCGAGGGGCTCTCCCCGGAGATGTGGTTGAGGGTCTACGAGAAGCGGAAGCCCGAAATTCCGTTCGACACCTTCGTACTCCACGAGCAGCGGAAATGGAACCGGGGGCAGGTGGACGGGACATATTTCGATATCCTCTATACGCGGTCGGACGACGAACTCCGCGGGGTGCCTGCGGGAAAGGGGACGGTCGTGGGGAAGATGACCATCGAAGCGAAGGTCACCGGGGCTTCGCTCGCTTTCGATAATCCGGCGGTGTATGAGGTCGAGCATCCCGAAATAAAACGGGTTCTCTCGTTCACTCACACCTACAGCGGGCAGGCGCTCCCCGGCGAGATCATCGAGGCCTGCGGGGTCTGCGAGCGCCACGGGGACGAGTGCTGGCTGATTGTCGGGACGACCCGGGAGGCCCGGGGAGAGTGGATCGTGTCAAGGACGCTGGTGGAGAGGGGGGGTAAGGAAGAATGACGGAAAGGGGATTTCCCTTCTTCCGGGATCACGCGGAAACCCGGGTCAAAAAATTATACCTGTCTTCTCTTTGTGGCGTAATACAGGAGGATCTCGGCAGCATAAGCCAGTATTCCGATATAGAAAAATGTCCAGCCGTCAGCGGAAACAAGTTTCATGCCGGATGTGTCGCCGACCACAATCGCAAAAATCCCGAGGATAACGCATACGCCCGGGACTCCCCACATGCCAAGCCGGACTACCGTCTGGATATCCATGCCGTCGTTTACCATAAAACCTGATAATCCGGATAATAGTGAACTACGGCTGGATAAAATAGTCTCGCTTTTGCGGCGCTGGAAAAAAACGGTGCGTAAGGCTATTCCGATCCCGCTTTTCCTGCAGCAGAACCATCAGGATTTATTCCGTCTGTTACCGGCCGGTACCACACTTCGACCGGGTACTCGTAATGCTCCGGCAGATCCTCGTACGAAGCAACGAACCCGAACTTTTAAAGGATGTGCCGCATGATCGGCCGGGGCATGACAATGTGGAGATCGTACCCCCCGTAGAGCCAGTTCCGGATCAGGGCCTGAGTATTTCCCTCGTTCCTGTTCCGTGAAATGATATAGTGGAGGTAGATCCGCTGGTCCTCCATGAGCTCTGCCCAGCCTGAGAAGAGCTCCCCGAAGAACCCCAGCGCGTCACCTTCCGGCGTTCCTGTCTCGATTCGTACTCCTGTCATCTGTATCACTTTCTCATCTGTGTGATCCGGAGTCTGGGTAATAGGTGGTTAAAGACAAAAGGCTTGCGGAGGGTGAAAGTGATGGTGTTGCCTTGGAGCCGGATATTACAGGGCACCGCGATTCTGGAAAGGGGGTGCCGGCCTACCCCCCCTACCGTTTTGATCTCAA
>DATJBJ010000029.1:0-9516 GCA_035515395.1 Methanoregula sp.
CGGCCCGGAAATCGTCGAGCATCAGGAAGGGGTCGAAGAGGGGCACCTCTTCGTACCCGAACGCACGGTGCAGGAGGACGCCGGCGCCCTCGATGGTCCTGTATGCGGCAAAGATGCGTTCAACGGTTCGTTCCTGTGTCATGGTGGAGGGTTGTTGCGAGGTGACAGGATTAAGCTTGCGCCGGAGGTGCCGGAAAGGCACCGAAGGAGGCGGCACCGGCGCGTGCGAGGCACCGGACCCGCGTCATCCTTTAATCCGCCCACGCCTATACTCCGGTATCCCCATGAAACTCAGGGAGGCTCTTGCAGGCACCATACCCGAAGAGGCGCTCCGCCACCTCTCCAACCACTTCGATGTCATCGGAGATGTCGCGGTCCTCAGCCTCCCTCCCCCGCTGGAGCCGTATAAGAAAACCGTCGCTGCGGCGATCACCGCCAACCGGAGGAATATCTACACTGTCCTCAACCGGGTGGCGATGGCGAGCGGAGAAGCCCGGACCGCCCGCTACGAGATCCTCGCCGGCACTACGACCGTCACGCTCCACACCGAGTTCGGGTTTCGCTACCGGCTCGATGTCACGAAGGCATTCTTCAGTACCGGGCTGGCATACGAGCGGATGCGGGTGATCGACCAGGTGGAACCAGGGGAGCGGGTGCTCGTGCCGTTCTGCGGGGTCGGACCGTTCGCCATCCCTGCCGCCGCGAAAGGGGCGCCGGTGACCGGGATCGAGAAGAACCCCGACGCATTCCTCTGGCTCAACGAGAACATTGCAATCAACCACGTGAGGTCGGCGTTCACCGCAATCCGGGGGGACGCGTTCGACACCTCCCTCCTCTCCGGCGCCTCCTTCGACCGGATCATCATCCCGACCCCGTACGGCATGGACGGGATTTTGCCCGTGCTCTCGCCCTTTCTTACCGGGGGCGGGATGATCCACTTCTACACGTTCAAAAACCGGGGCCAGGTCCCCGGCCTCCTGCGGTCGTTCGGGCGCCACGGCCTGTCCCCGACCTATTACCGGGCCTGCGGGAACGTAGCGCCGGGGATCAGCCGGTGGGTCTTCGACCTCGAGACCGGCGCCGGCTGAGCGGGCCGCCGGCGCGGACTCTGAAAGACCGGCCCCGGGTCCTCAAAAAAACGCGGAAAAGGCCAGGGAGTCTCTCTCCTGAACCGGCTTTATCATCACGGAGCGCCAAATCCCGGTAAGGATCGAGTATGTACGTCACACCCCTTGCAGTCCTCATAGCGATCTCCCTCGGCCTGATGGCCGGGAGCGGGATCGGCCTCCTCATCGGGTTCCTCGCAGGAACGCAGAAACAGCCGTGGTCCGCGATGGACCGGCGCGGGAAGCTGATCAACCTCTCCCTGATTGCGGTCTGCAGCCTTGTCGCCATAGCGGTGTTCTCCTGGTACAGCCTCTTCCGGTGAAAAAAGACGGGATGGGCTCCAAAGAATTCCTGTTTCAGGTCTCCGTCATCTCTCCGGCGGGTACGAGAATGTCCCTCCCTCGCTTTTAAAAAAAAAATTGTGGATTCCAGGGGATCACGCCGGAAGCCGGTGAACCCGGGATTCAGGCCCGGTACTTTTTTTAGGGGATCCGGAACGTGCCCGCCGGCATCCGGATCTCGAACCGGGCGCCATGGCCGGGTTCGCCGGTCTCCCGTATTTCGAGGCCGGTGACGGAGAGGATCTCGCGCGAGAAGGCGAGGCCGAGGCCGGTATTTCTCCCCGCACCCCGGAGGAATATCCGCTCCTTCTGCTCCGGGGAGATGCCCTGCCCGTCGTCCTCGAAGATCAGGAAGAGATCGGGGCCGCGGGGTTCGGTCCGGGCCCGGAGGGCGGTGACCCTGCCGCCGTGGAGGAGCGCGTTCTGCACAAGGTTGGTGAAGACCTGCCCGAGAAGGGGATCCGCCCTCACCTCAACCCCGCCGGTCGTGTCGGTGAACCCGACCCCGCCCAGGGGAAGGCCGGTCAGCGCCTTGCGGATGACGGCGTGGAGGTCCTGCCACACCGGAGGACTTGCCCCGATCTTCTCGTACTCCTTGGAAAATTTCAGGAGTTTCGAGATATCGGAGACCGCCCGCTCCATGATCGCGATATACTCGGTCACCCGTTCCCCCGGGTTCTCGAGGCGCATCAGCTGCATATACCCGCTGATGATCGTGAGCTTGTTGTTGACATCGTGGCGCGTCGCAGAGGAGATGGTGACGAGCATCTGGTTGGCGATCCGCAGGGACTCCTCGCTCTGCCTGAGGGCCGTTTCGGCCTTCTTCCTCCCGACCGCTGCCAGGATAGCGCTGCGGAGCTCGCCGAACTGTGCCCGCGGGTCCCCGCAGGACCGGAGGTAGACATCAGCCCCGCTCTCCAGGGCCCCGGCAGCCCCTTCGTCGTTGCTCCCGCCCGTAACGATGAACGGGACCGGGCTGCCGGTTCTCCGGAGGGTTTTCAATAACCCGATCCCTTCGGAGGCGGGCATCCGGCAGCCTGCTATGATCGCGTCGTACTGCTTCCCGGCGAGCATCCCGAGTGCCCCCGCTGCGGATCCGGCCGTGTCGACCGAGATTCCTCCCCCCTCCAGGAGGAACTGCCTGCATTCGCCGAGGAGCACGGGATCGCCGTCAACGCAGAGGACCGATATCATGGGAAGCTACCGCCACTCCGACTGAGTAGTACACATATCGAAAGATATTGTTATATATTATCCGGCAGGAGTTATCCGCCCGCTGAAACTGCCGGGCCGACGGGTGATCCAGGCAGGCAATGACCGGAACGATACCACATCCTGCCGGTGCCGGCCGGGTCCTTACCCTGTCGGGCGACCCTGCATCAGACTGACCGGATATTCTTCGATGCGCACGACGGACAGAGCGGGCGCGTGCCGCCGTCCCAGGTAAACTCTTCGCCGCATTCGTTGCAGCAGCACGCGGGACAGTCCGGGTCGAGGATATAGATCGCAAAAGGTTCGTCTGCCGCGAACATAACCGGGTACTCCTGTTCGGTAAGATGGCCGCGTCCGGCCGATAAATATTCCGAATTGCATCCGAAGGCCGCCCGCGGGATACTCCGGAGATCAAAATCCGGAAGGAATTCCTGCAAACGGGGCCCGGTGCCCGGGGCCGCCGATATACTGTACAGGGATGAACACCGTGAGCAGGTCCTGGTTTTCGATCTTCAGGAGTATCATCTGCTTCACAATCGCCGGATTGCCGTGTCCCTCCCCCACACCGGTCCGGCCACAGCCCCGGCGCCGGCAGCGAAATGCCCCCACAATCTCCCCCATGAGCAGGGCCGGAAATTTTTTTATTTTTTTATAACGAGGGATTTCTAAAGGATTTGACAAAATTTATCATAGCTCCGGACAGGATTATCAGGTATATGCGCTTTTCTCCCGTTATCCTCCTGATCTGCCTGCTCATGGTCGGGAATGCCTCTGCGGCCTACGCCCGGTTGAATACCATAAACTTCCAGGCGGAAACAACCAATGTCCCGTGCTCGCAGAACACGTACCAGGCCTGGCCCGACGCCACCGTCATCTGGATCATCCCTCTTGCCGATCCCTTTCCCAGTCCCGATATCTTCACTATCGATGGAAAAGTGCCGCAAGGTACATGGCCGATACCGGAACAGGGAGGAAATAAAATCGATATTCTGTTCGTGGTTACTCCCGGGCCACATACCCTTGTCATCCAGCCGGCTGGATACTCCCCCTTTACCGCAACTGTCCAGACCTGTGACAAAAAAGTGAGTTACGTCTACTATAACCTGGCGGCACATGCCGTAACCACGGCACCGGCAACCACCGTAACGACAGCAGTCCCGATCACGACCGTCACCACGGAACCGGGTGTTACCACGCCGGAGTCACAGCAGGTAACGCAGCCGACCGCGGTCCCGGACGGTCCGGCGCCCGGGCAGGAGACCCTCGGTAACCTGTCCGTAACGACAACGCCCCCCGGCGTCTCCATCTTCATTGACGGGATCAGGCGGGGGGTCAGCCCGGCAACGATCCCCGGCATCACGGCCGGGAGCCATGCCCTGCTCCTGCAACTCGACGGGTACGAGGACCTATCAACCCCGGTAACGATATCGGCCGGCAAAACGCAGGCCTACTCGACCGCGATGATAAGGAACGGGGTCGCCGATGCACCGGCTGCAACGGAACCAATGAACGCTCCTGCCACGACTGAGAAGGCTCCGGGCTTTGAATTTGCGTACGCTGTCCTGTCTCTGGGTACAATCCTTCTCATGAGAAGACGGCGTTAGGACCCGGGGCAATATTTTTAAAATGCTATCTTTGATCCATCCGGATTTTTTTTACCATTTCTCCGGATTGGTTTGTGCTCGTGGACTGCTGAAGGGTAATTAAAAGAGAAAACAGGGGTAAAAAAAAAGAGTTCCCCCAGGAAAATAATCCCTCAACCCCGTTTTTTTGCATTTCTCTTTGCAAACTCCCGGACCTCAGCCGATGCATCGGGTCTGAGAGGTATTCCATGTCCCGGCAGCATGATATCAAAATCAATTGCGGCGATTTTACTGATCGATTGCTGTACCTCACTTATCGCCGTACACGGGAAAAGATTAATCATCCCCGACAGCGATCCCGGGAAAATGGTGGTAACGCCCATGCACAAAAAAAATTCCGATAACGCTTTTACCGGCCTTGAGGCGGCAATCGTGCTCATCGCGTTCGTTGTCGTCGCGGCGGTCTTCTCGTACGTGGTGCTCGGCGCCGGGTTCTTCACGACCCAGAAGAGCCAGGAAGTCGTGCACACGGGAGTCTCTCAGGCGAGCTCGACCCTGGAGATAGTGGGTAATGTGTACGGGGTCGCACCCGGTGCAACCGGTTCAGTCACCGATCAGGTCAAGTTCGTCAATTTCAGCGTCGCGCTCGCACCCGGCGGAACGCCGGTCGACTTTGACAAAGTTGTCCTGGTGTTCAGCAACGCGTCCACGCTCGTAACTCTCGCGAATATTACCGGTGCGACAGTCCAGGGAGAGCCGAGCGGCGCCGGGACCTGGTCGATCCCCAGCATCCAGAACGCACCCCAGGCAAACCCGACCGACCTCCTCCAGCCGAACGAGCAGTTCACCATCTCGATCTGGGTTCCCGGGGGCGGAATCCCCAGGAACGACGTGTTCAACATCGAGATCCGGCCCTCGATCGGTGCCGCATTCGATATCAAGAGGACCGTCCCGGCCGCAGTCAATGCGGTCAACATTCTCTACTGATTTTTTTGCTAAAGCCAGGAACCGAATCCTGCCCTCAGCCGTATACCCGGATCCGGCGGCGACTCCCCCTCGTGCCACCATCGGCAGGGTCGCTTTTATAGGAAACCGATCCCTGCCTGGCACCGGGCGAAGAACCCCTCCGTTGGAGAACGATCCCACGGGGAACGTCTCTCCCGCAGGTCCGATCGGTCCCTTAAACCAGCCTTCTTTTGGCAAACGGGGGCTGTATGATGCGTTTTCTCCAAAAGGGGCATCTTCCCCGCGATCCGAAAACTGCGTTATTCGCAAAAATACCCTGCCATACGGTTTTGAATCGCCCGTAAAAGTCTCCGATTGGAGAATTTCACGCCGGAGAGTAAAAACTTCGCTAACCGGAGTGAATAGGAGGGAAGATCGGGTTTTTTCCAGGGGTTGGGGCCGGCCAGGCCGGGAGTGACCGATGGGTTGATCTCGTTTTGAAGCTGGCCATTGTCCCGAAGATCCCGGCTGCGTTCGTGCGGGTCCATGTCCGCCGCTCCGCCGGGCAGATTACCGGGACTGATTCCGGTACGCTGTCGGTTAACGAATCAATTGTTTCCAAAAAAATGATTGAAGACCCGCAGTCAATGTATGAGAAACCCCGGGCAGGAAAAAGGATCAGGCTGCCCAGTGCAGCACGTTCCGGACCACGGACCACCGGGGCCCGGCCGATCCGGGGACTTTGCCGAGGACCCAGTAATCGTATTTTTTCTGGAGCAGCCCGTAATCGTTCTCCATCCGGATCCAGTAGTCGAGCGCGAGGAGGTACGAGTCGCTGCTGTCCTTTGCCACGGGATACGCGTACATCATCTGGTATGCATCGTACGGCTGGATGATGGCCACATCGAAGAACGGGTACTGGAGGGTCAGGGTGTACCCTTCCTCGGCCGGGATCAGGAGGGCGTCGGCCTTCTTCTCCTCGAAGAACTCCTCCTTCGTATCGATCGGGACGATGGTGGCATTGGGGAGGAGCAGCTGTGCGACCGGGACGAGGGCAGTGTTGTTGTACACGGCAATCCTCAAACCGTCCATCTTCTTCACGTCATCGAGCTCGGTGAAAGCATCCTTCCTGCCGTCCGGGACTACGAACGCGAGGTGGACGGTGACCGTCGGGTCGGTAAACTTCATCGCTTCGAGCCGGTCCGTGTTCACCACGACTGCGGACATGACGATATCGCAGTAGCCGCTGTCGAGAGACTGGGCGAGCGTGGTCCCCGTGATGGGGACGAACTCGATCCGGGAGACGTTCAGGTTTCGTGCCAGATCGTACGCCATCTCCACGTCGTATCCCACCAGTTCGCCCCTGGCGTTGAAAAAGACGAACGGGACATTATTTTGGTTGTACCCGACCCGGAGTGCTCCACGGTCCCGGATCGTCCGGATCTCGTCCCGCGTACCGGGGGGCGGGGGCGGGAGTGCCGGGACATCCTCCTTCCGGAGGTACACGGTCGTGTTCACAACGCTTGCCAGCGGCCGTCCCTCCGGGTCCGGGGGGAGCCCGATGCCGGCGATCTGGTCGCTCCCGTGGTACGTGCCGGCCAGCAGCTGGGCAAAGCCCGCGTGCAGTCCCGCGATCAGGACGGCTGCCAGGACAATAACCGTAACGATCGAGAGGGCAGCCCGCTTCCAGCGGAACCGGGCCCGGCCCGTGGTGAGGGCGATGGTGATGGCCGAGAACGAGAAGATCGAGATGACGGAGAGCGGCGCGACGAAGGCCTGGCGCAGGATCCCCGAGCTGAGGTACAGGTTGAACGCATCTTCGGGAAGGTGCATCAGGTCGAGGAGGGAGAGCACCGAGATCTTGGACGAGCCGAAGAAGCTCGGGATCCCGACAACAACGAGCTGGAGCTGGTCGTAGAGGTCGAGCGGGTTCTTGTACAGCCATGCCACGAAGAGGATGAAAAGGAAGGGGACGAGCCCGCCGAGCAGCGGGAAGGTGTACGCGACCGGTACCAGGATCTCGCTGTACGACCGCACGTCCCCCCGGCCCGGCTCCCCGCTCCGGTCCCCGGCCTCGTCTTCGCTCACGTTGTGGGTATCGGGGTCCCAGCCCTTGCCCCGGAAGAGCTTCTCCACGCCTTCGGAGATCAGCGGCAGGGTGATGAACTCCGTGCCGGTCGAGAACGCGAGGAGCATCGCCCGCGAGGCGGAGGCAAGGATATCCCGGTACCTGAAGGTGGTGAAGCACGTGACCAGCAGCGGCATGACGACGAGCCCGAGCAGGACCGCGGCGGCGGCGAGCGTGATGAGGAAGACCTGGAGGTCCAGGAACCCCTCGAAGGTCAGGGTCCCGGCGGTCACGGCCGTGATGACGAAGATGCCGAACGGGAAGGTCATTGCGATGATGTGCGTCATGCGGTCGAGCGCCCGCAGCAGGGACCGGAGGATGGTGAGGATCGGCCCGTTCCCGTCGTCCAGCATCAGGGCAAAGCCCAGGAACAGGCAGAAGAGCACGGTGGCGGGGATGATCCCGTCCGCGAGCGAGAGGAAGGGATTGGCCGGGATGAACTGGTCGACAAGGTTGAGCGGGGTGGTTGCGGCGAGCGCCTGGGTGCTGAAGAACGAGGCCTGCATCCGGGGAGGAAACGCCAGCTGGAACGAGAAGTATCCTATGACGCAGATGGCCCAGAATAGCAGGAGGATGAGGAACGCCTTGAGTGCGATTGCCTTTGCCGTGTTCCGCTTCAGGCTCCCGATACCGACGATAAGGGAGAGGGCGACGGACGGAAGGATCGTGATCTGCCAGGCCTTGATGAACGCGTCGCTTAACGGTGCCATGACCGAGACGAGGCTGCCAAAGAAAAGGCCGGTGACGATCCCGAGGAGGAACCCCACCAGTATCCAGCTCGTAAGGTTCAGGTGGGGAAGTCTCATCGTGTCATTCTCTCCCTGCCCGGGGCCACGGGTGCAAACAGTAAGCAGACAGGTATACGGTCACCGTGCGGCCGTAGCTGTGCAAGGTATCGGTTTCAGGCAAAAGCTTGCAGCGTACGCGAATATTGGATTCCTCATTATTTAACAGATCGCACCCGTGAATGACCCCGGGACTTTTGGCGGTTCTGCCGGACCGTGAACGACAGGATTCTTCGTTTCAGGGAGCGGCGGCCACAGGTCCGGCACCAGGCCGGTTGCATCCGTTAAGCTGTATCACCGGAAAAAGAACCCATATAATTTTCATTGCATTACAGGAGACCGGAAAACAGGAGACCGGAAAAAAAATCTGATGGGAAAAACCTATAACTCCAGGTCCCAGCGCTCTTCGAGGATCTTCCCGCCCCACTCCGTATTTTCGCGCGTACCGGTGATCCGGAACCCTTTGCATTCGTACAGGTGCCGTGCGGCCATGAGCGTGCTGAACGTCCACAAAAACACCCGGCCGTACTTCTTCTTTTTACAAAAACCGATGGCCCGGTCCATGAGCAGGTGCCCCGCCCCCCTTCCCCGCACCGCAGGTTCCAGGAAGAAGAACCGGAGTTGTGCCGTCGCCGCACCCGTGTGCGTAATAGCGATACACCCCGACCGGACCCCGTCGCTCCTGAGAATGTACATGCAGTCCCGTCCGGGATCGAAGCGTTCTACGAATGCATGAACGCCTTCGGTCAGGTACGCGTTCCAGATTTCGGAAGCAAACCCGTATTCCGACTTATACAGTGCCAGCTGGCGGGATATCACAAAATCCACATCGGACCCGGTAAACGGCCTGATGGTAATGCGGGGGATCGGACGGGCCCCCTGTTTTTTTGCAGCAGCCATGAGTATCATGGATTTTTCCTTCACGCATCAAGCGTAATGAATCGCAAGCCGCCGGTAAACTCTCACTCGAGCAGCACGATCGCAACCCGCTCCGGGTTGTCCGGCGCCGGGAAGCGGATGGGCATGCCGGCATCTTCTGCGGTCCTGATGACATTGATCCCGAGCGCCTCGGGCGCGAACCGGCGCAGGGTCGGATGGTTGCAGGTGCCGTTTGCGGTGTTGCAGCTCTCGCACAGCCCGCAGGTGCCGCAGGCGGTCGCGACCGCGAACGGGTAGCCGGCGTTGAAGGCGGTCCGTTCGAGCTCGAGCATGATCCGGTTCAGCTGGCGGTTGTGCTCCGCGATCTCCCGGCGGAACCGTTCGGCGCTCTCCTTCTGTTCCGGTGCCGCGCCGGGATCGTACCGCGACCGCAGGTAGCAGAGCCGGATCGCGTCTCCGAAAACCGCGGCGGACCTGAACTTCACGATGAGGGCAGAGCGGTAATCCCCGAGGCAGGCGCGGAACTCGGCCGGGGT
>DATJBJ010000030.1:0-21810 GCA_035515395.1 Methanoregula sp.
GAACGACCC
Source organism: Methanoregula sp. (assembly GCA_035515395.1). Lineage (GTDB taxonomy): Archaea > Halobacteriota > Methanomicrobia > Methanomicrobiales > Methanospirillaceae > Methanoregula. Next base: position 10 of record DATJBJ010000030.1, read on the forward strand.
ATCCGTTATTGATCATAACGCCGTTATCATCGGTGTGCTTTACGCTCTTGATCGGGATGGTATCCGGCACAGAATTGTCGGGAAATACAGTAAACAGAAACAAGGCGACAAAAAACAGCGCTGCGATGGCGATTGTAATCGAGACCATCAGGATTGTGGCGATCAGATTGGATGATGCAGCGTCTTCCTTGGCAAACGGCTTCAAGATTCTTTAATTTTATTTTGTATATAACATAAGTTTTTCGAAATGATTCTGCGAGTTATTAGTCATTGAAAAAATTTGAAAAATATACGATTATCTCTTATGAAACAAGTCCCGCCTTTCTGTTCCCGAGACTACACCGGTGGCCTGCCGGTTTTTGGATCGATAAGGAACCGTATCGACCCCATCGGCTTCCTCACGGACGTAGAATAGACGGACGTACCATTGATATAAATGGTTACAGAAAGAGTGTCCCCCGTGTTATCCTGTTTCTGGATATCGGCCTGGACAAGACCCTCGCTGTTCCTGACAGAATAGAGATGGCTGCCTGAGCCGGAGATCTCCTGAAGGTCGCCCGGGTTTCCGACAGTACCGTAGAAATACTGAGGGTATTCAACGCTTACCCATAGACCAGTCGGAGGCGGGGTCCTTGCGGGAAGAGCCGGCGTAGTATTCGGAGTAACAGCCGGGGTAATTGCAGGCAGGGTCGGGGATGAGCCGGTGGTATGATGCTGGGGCAGTACTATGAAACCCGCAATGATCGCGATGACGATGAAAAGTACCGATGCCAGAATAATCTTCCGGCCAGCCATTCCCGCTTTCCGGAAGGGCTGAGCGGGAGGATTCTCCTGGAACAGGTATTCCCTCTCATTCCGGTTACCGGTAATGCCGGAGCGATTCCCGGCATAATCTTTTGCAGCCCGATCATCGGGTATTCCCGGCGCCTTACCTGCCGGGGGAGTTGTTTCGGGAACATCAGGTTCCCCGGAGAAAAGGATAGCAGGCGAGGGGGCCGGAACAACCGGCCGGTGTATCTCATGGGCTTCCTGAATTTCCGATGGCCTTGGTTGATCCCCTGTACAAGGACCTTCCGGTTCACGCTGCTCCGGCAATGCAAACGGTGATTCGACATCATCAACTCGGTTATATTCCGGTAAAACCGGCCATATCACGGCAGGCCGGCTTTCAGGCCAACTGGCAGGGGAATCAGGAAGTTTTCTTTCATCTGGTGATGGATGATCGGTTGCAGGCCCGTCACGGGCATCGGGGGAAATCATACCGCTGCAGCCTGTAGGAATTCCCGAAGATGCCTCCGGCTTGTTCCTCCCGGTATCCGCGGGACTTGGGGATTGATCGCCTGGACCGGATTGCATGGATGATTCCTGGGGCAGACCCGCCGTAAGGGGCGGTTTTTCGGATACGGTTACCGGGATGGCCGGCTCTTCCCGTGGGGGAGGAAGATTCCCGGAATCTCCGGAGGATGCGGTGCCGGCAGTTGATCCTTCACGTTCCAGTGGTCCCCCGGTCCCGGTCGGGCGCGGAATCGGGAAGAGAATCTCCGGGGCGACCCGCAGACAAGACGCCGAGCCCATCCGCCCCTGTTTTTCGGGTGGCGCAAGCTCGCTGAGAACCTTTTCCTGACGAACATCGACGAGGTTCTCCATGAGCGTACGGAGCCAATCGTCCCGCTCCGGAGACCTCCGCTCGCTCGGCCGCTGGGTGAAGACGAGATCCAGAGGGACAGTCTGTCCGGGCCTCTCCGGTTCCTGGAGGGTTATTGTTATCACTGGCTCCCCCGTAGGAATCATCCCGCCTTTTACCGAAAAGATATCCGAGAGAGGGATAACCTGCGGGGGGATCCGGTCCTGCTCGTTGTCGAGGAGGATAAGCCGCTCGCTTGTCAGCATCACATCGAACGGGATGAAACTGACGCTGATGCGGTGCGCTGTCCTTACCAGTAATTCGCCGGTATCAAGGTACAGATCTTTCGTCCACACCATTCTCTTTAGTATTTTTTGCGCTTGCTCATGATATGCTTTTTAGGTGCTGACACATCCGCAACTGCATCAGCGGGATCTTTGGTGCCGAAGTCAACTGCCAAGTTCTGAGCTCCATGCTACCCGGATTCCGGCATCCGTAATCATTATCGGAATACTGGCCCTACGGGTATTGTACCATGCGCATCAGGCAGTGGGTCGCGGAATGCTTCTCATCCCTCTCCGGGAAAAAAACCTATCCTGTGCATGAGAACTGCTTTTCCTGTGGGGAAAGGACCTACCTCCCGTTCACCTGCCCGTACTGCCGGGGGTACTTCTGCGGGAAGCACCACCTCCCCTTCAACCACAACTGCAAGAAGATTCAGTTGTGGAAAGATTCAGCGACGGTCTTTAAGCGGAAAAAATGATCTTCGCATCCCGGAACATTTCTCAGAAATTGCGACCATACCGTGAGCGGATGGCTTCCTTGTATCCACCGATACTTTTAAAAAGATCTCTTGCGAGAAGAACCCCATGGCACTGAAGGAAAAGATACTGGACGTCATGGGCGGCCCTCACCCGGCCGCAGTCGCGACCCTCGACAGCGGGATGCCCGCAGTACGGTTCATGGTACTCGCCGGGTTCCCGGACATGACCCTGGTTGGTGGGACCATGAAGGCCTCGTCAAAAGTGGCGCAGCTCCGGAAGAACCCAAGTGCTGCTATCGCGATCTGGTCCGGAAAGGAGTTCAGCGACCCGTACGTGGAGATGAAAGCATCGGGCAGAGTGCACGAGGACGTTGCCACCAAGAAGAAGTACTGGAACCCCATGTTTGAACAGTACTTTAAATCTGCCGACAACCCCGATTTCGTGGTGCTGGTCTTCACCGCATCCGAGATTACGTATCATGCGGCGAATATGGCCTCGGTCGAAACCTGGAAACGATAAAGGCATTTCGTGCCGGCCGGAGCCGGGAAAACCGGGAAAAATTTAAGACTCAACAAAAATGGTACCAACCATCGAAGGGTGGATCGAGCAGTGGTATGGATATGTGCCGGGCTCCTTGAACGTGACAGAAAAGGTCCCGCCGGGCGGCAGCAAGTCTGATGCAAACTGGATGGCGGAGCTTTTATCGGCTTCAACGGTGTGCGTTGCGCTCCCCTCGTTCACCCACGTTACGGTTGTACCCGCTTTCACGGTGAGCGACGAGGGGGTGAAGACGAAGTCCTTTATGGCGATCGTATTTACGACGGTCGCAAGCGTGGCTGGCGTCTGCTGAACGGCCGGAGAGCTCCCTTGGGACGAGCAGCCTGCAACTGCTGCGAAGAGGAGAAGAGCGACACAGGCCGAAACCGGGACGAGGCTGAGGAGTGAAGGCATATGCAACCGTTGTTGCGGACGAATTAATACATTCTCTTTGTCGCGCCGGTAGTCGTTCCGGCCGGCTTTCTTCTCATGGGAAAAGACCCGATTGCTCACGGAAGTGGTTCTGTTTTCAGGCACCCAAAGAAAAACGGTCCTTCCGGAGATGAAAATGCCGAGTCATATATTATTAATTCCGGAACCCAACGGAATGCACAGGTTTTCAGGAAATGGATCATAAACCGGCATTTTCAACCGATATGCTCCACGCACGGTACCCGGAACCGAAAGACCTGACCGGGACCGGAGCCCGGTGGATCGTTGTTGGCGACGAGACGGTCGCTGCCCGGACCGGTGCCCCCATGACCGTTGTTCTTGCAGAACCTCCGGCCTCCTTCGGCTTTTCGGTAGAAGACCCGCTGTATCTCGGGCATCGGGGGGGGATTCCGGTCTACTCTGCCGGCGCCGCTCCGGGATCGCAGGCACCCCCGGGCTGGGAATTCTTCTGCGTGCGTGACCTCTTCGGGAGGATCCCGGACGAGGAGCTAGCGCTTGCAGCCCTTGCTGTCCAGCTCACTGAGTTCGACCGGACCAACCGGTTCTGCGGCAGGTGCGGGGCCCGGACTGCCCGTGTCCTCACCGAACGGGCAAGGAATTGCCATTCCTGCGGGCTTGTTGTGTACCCGCGCCTTTCCCCGGCGGTTATCGTTCTCGTAGCGCGCGGGAACCAGGTCCTCCTCGCCCGGTCCCCCCGCTTCCCGCCCGGCATGTTCAGTGTCATAGCCGGGTTTGTCGAGGCGGGGGAGAACCTCGAGCATGCCATTCACCGGGAAGTCCGAGAGGAGACGGGGATACAGGTAAGGAATATCCGGTATTTCGGGAGCGAGCCATGGCCGTTTCCCCATTCGCTCATGATCGGCTTTGTCGCCGATTACCAAAGCGGAGGGATCATCATCGACAAAAAAGAGATCGAGTCTGCGTTCTGGTTCGACCGCGAGCACCTCCCCCGGATCCCGGAACGAATGAGCATCTCGCGGGCCCTCATCGACTGGTGGGTGCGGGAAGGGGAGGGCCGGTAAGCTGCCTGACTGCCGGGACGGGGGAGCTTGCTGAAACGGACCGCGGCTGCCGTTTTTCAGACATACATCTTCGCGAACATGCCGCGTCATGGGATCGCGCGATTACGAAATTTCCCGAATCCGCGAACATAAATACCTCATTCACTAAGCAATCTTTACGGAATTGCCGTCCCCTTCCCGAGCCCCGAATCCTATGATGATCTCATCTCAGACGAGCTGCACGGTTCAGCCTTCCCCCCGGGGAAAGGAACTCTACCTGGAGGGAATGGCACTCGGAAGAGAGGGAAGGCACGAAGAGGCCCTTGAATCCTTATCGGCTGCGATAACGATAGATCCGGGATATGCGCTTGCCTGGGTCGGCAGGGGTTTCGCCCTCGGCAAGCTCGGAAGGTACGAAGAAGAGATCGAGTGCTGTGACCGGGCGCTCCAGATCGACGAACGGTGCATAGATGCGTGGAACAACAAGGCGTTTGCCCTCGGGATGCTCGACCGGTTCATCGACAAGGTTTACTGCTGCGAGCGGGCACTCCGGATCGATCCGGAGAATGCCACCGCGTGGAACAACAAAGGCGTGGCACTCGGCATGCTCGGAAAATTCGAGGCTGAGGTCCGGTGCTGCGACCGGGCGCTGGAGCTCCGGCCCCGTTACCTCTCCGCCTGGGTGAACAAGGGATATGCGCTCGGCCGGCTCAAACACTTCGATGAAGCGATCGCGTGCTACGACCGGGCGCTGAAGATCTACCCGTTCTTTCTCTCGGCGCTCATCAAGAAGGGGGATGCCCTCATTGCGCAAAAACAGTTCCTTGGGACCATCGAGATCCTCGATCGGGCCCTTTCTATTGATCCGGAGAACCCGAAAGCCCTTTACCGCAAGGGCCTTGCGTTCAGCAAGCTCGGAAGGCATGAGGAGGCGATCTTCCACCTCGAGAAAGCACTGGCGGCCGACCCGGCCATCGCGGATGCATGGGTCGTTCTCTCCAACTCGTGCTTTATGCTCGGGCGCCTCGACGAATCGGCGCATGCCTTCGACATGGCGTACTATATCGATGTAAAAGATGTCCGCACCGGGGTCGTCAAGGGCCTCTCGCTCCTGAAATCCGGAAAGTTCGATGACGCCCTCCGCTGCTTCTCTGATGTCTTCGGGGTGCTTCTCCGGTAACCGGTGATACCAGAAGATCCGTTGCCCTGTCGCGGCCGTCCTTTCCGGCTCCCATCTCCTTTTTTATGCATCCTCACCGAACTGATGATTATGGATGTTGAGGAGTTTGTCCGCAGGAAAATGGCGGACGGTGAAACGGAAGAAGCCATCCGGAAGGTACTTACCGAACGGGTCCTCGAGATAAAAGACGTGCACCCCTCCTATGCATCCGCCTTTTCCCGTGCTGTCATCGAAGAGGTGAAGAACACGCAGGGTCTTGAAGGAGATTTTTTTGCTTTCGAGCCCGCCGGGGTACACATGGGCGAGTTCGGTGTGGGCTCCCGCGGGAAGGGGGATTTTTTTGCCCACCGCCAGATCGCCCGGATCATCGGCAAGACCTCGGCTTCGGTCGGCGTCGATGAGATGGACGATGCCGGCGCCGTGAAGGCATGCGGAGAATACATTGTCTGTACGGTCGACGGGATGCACTCCCGGCTCTCCGACTATCCGTTCCTCGCGGGATTCCATGTCACGAGGGCGACCCTCCGCGATACCTACGTCATGGGTGCGAAGCCGATCATGCTCTTCTCAGACATCCACGTGGCAGATGACGGCGATGTGGCGAAGATCTTCGATTATACCGCAGGCATCACAACGGTGGGGGAGGCAATGGACGTACCACTTGTCACCGGATCGACACTGCGGATCGGCGGCGACATGGTCATCGGGAACCGGCTCACCGGGTGTGTCGGGGCGGTGGGAGTTGCAGGACACCTCACCGCAAGGAAGTCGACCGCTCCCGGTGATGTCCTCCTGATGACAGAGGGCGCGGGTGGCGGGACGATTGCTACCGCAGCGATATATTCCGGGTTCCCCGACGTTGTGGAACAGACGATCAACCTCAACTTCCTCAACGCTTGCGAGACCCTTATGCAGAGCGAAATATTTTCGACGATTCATGCAATGACCGATGTCACGAACGGGGGGCTGAGAGGGGATGCCTTCGAGATGGCGGAGACGGCCGGCTGCAGGATTGTCATCGATGAGAAATCGATCGGAGGCCTTGTTGAGCCGCGGGTAAAAGCGATGCTTGAGTCCCTGCAGATCGATTATCTGGGCGTCTCTCTCGATGCGCTCCTTATCGTTGCGCCGCGGGACATGGCACCGGGAGTCGCTGCCGCAGTCAAATCTGCGGGAGTCAGGATCCGCGAGATCGGATATGTGGAGGCGGGAAAACCCGAAGCGGTCCTTATCGTCGACGGGGAGGAGAGAGATTTTACCCCAAGGTTCCGGGAATCGGCATATACGCCGGTCAAGAAAGTCGCCGACGTCGAGGTCCGCGATTTTGAGGAGATGAAGCATGGCGTCCTCCTGGCCTCGGAAGCAGCGATTGAAAAGAAGAAACGGGTGCTGCAACGGCTGAGGGGCCTGTCGGGATAGCTATTCGCATTCTCTTCGCTCCGGCTTCTTGGCGCTGACGCAGATGTTGAACGCGAGCTGGGGTACGCGCTTCTCGACAAACGGCTCGATCTTCCGCGCGATGTTGAAGACGGGGTCTATCATGTTGATATGGGCAAAAGAACACCACAGAACCTCGATCTCTTCGAACCCGGCGCCGGCAAAGAGTTCCCGCATCTCGCGCTCGTCGTAATAATGCTCCCCGAAATTTTTCATGACCACATGCCTGACCCGCATCTTCTCGCTTATATGGTAGAGCGCCGGTATCCCCCGGGTAAGCAGTTTTTTGCCGAGAGTACAGATGGCGATCGAACCCCCGGGCCTGAGGACCCGGAACGCCTCCGAGAGCATGCCCTCCGGGCGCCGCAGGTAAGTAAAGACGAGGAGGCTTGAGACCGCATCAAACGACGCGTCGCGGAACGGCAACCGGTCTGCCGTCCCGACCGAGAATTCGCATGCCGGGCAACGCCGCCTCGCTTTTTCGGTCATCTTCGTGCTGAGATCGATCCCGGTTGCGCTCCCGCCATGTGCGAGATACTGCCACGCAAACAGGCCGGTGCCGCAGCCGATATCGAGGAGCCTGCCCCTCTTCGGCAGGGCATCGAGAATATAACCGCTGAGATGAGTGTGATAGTTCCTCCCCCGGCAGCAATCGTAGTGGGAGTCGTATATTTCGGCAATGGCGTCGTAATGCTCCCGCACCTTGTCCTGCCTCACGCTCATAAAAACCACCCGAGCGAGTCAGCCGCGAAAGCGCCTACCTGGATGTATTCATTGCTGCAGTGCTGGTACCGGTGCTCGGCGTCGGCAAGGGCGATAGCGAGCAGGGGATCGTTGAACTCACGCCGGATTACGCTGCGGATCTCCGAGAAGACTTCCTCCCCGGACAGGCCATAATCTATCATCAGGGACTCGAGTTTCCGGATGCCGGCTTTCAACTCGGCATCGCGGAGACCGGCGAAGGCAGACGAAGCGATGGTCGCTGTTTCCGACTGAGACACCGGGAGAAGGTCCGCGCAACTTCCCGTCTCAAGCGCGAGCTGGAGGAGCAGGATCGCCCTCCGCAGGTCGCCGCGGGCCGCTTGTTCGATCAGTTCAAGTTCGTCGTCGGAACACGGATACATTCCCCCTGCCTCTTGATCCCGTATCGCTGCGAGGTGCCGGAGCGAAGCGTCCCTGCCGACCGGGAAGAAGACGAGGGGGAGGCAGCGGGAAGTGACAGGGGGGATGAGCGAGCTTTGGTTCGTAGTCGAAAAGATGAAACGGCAGGTCGGGCTGTATCGTTCCATGATCCTGCGCAGCACAGCCTGGGCCTCCCGCGTCAGCGCCTGGGCATCCTCAAAGACCATCAGCTTGAAGCCGGTATCGAGCGGCCGGATCGAGGCATACTCCCTGAGAATGTGCTTGAAATTGTTGATCAGCGAGAGGTTCTTCTGGTAGAGGTGCACATAGCGTTCGTCCTGTTCGAGAAATGCTCTGCCCTGAAGGAAGAGATCCGCAGTTGGGAAGATCGTCGTATTGAGCTCCCAGTCTTCGCCGTAAAGTTCGCGGGCAAAACAGGCGATGGCGCTGCTCTTGCCGGTCCCGTGGGGGCCGCTCATAACGAGGTGAGGTACCGATCCCGATTTGGCAAACGACCGGAGCAGCCGGACAACCTGATCCTGCCCCAGAATATCGGAGAATGCTGCAGGCCGGTACTTCTCAGTCCAGAGCATGGGAAAGCCTCTTCGTGATTTCAGCTATTGCGGCTGACAAAAGATAATGGTTATCAGCCGATTCGATCAGGCGCTGCCGTTCTTTCTGGGAGAGGCTCCTGCACGCGCCGGTGACACGGGGCAGTGCACGGGTGAGCTCGTCAACGATGGTCAGGGTTGCAGCCCTCGCCGTGCGGGAGAGCGGGTTTAAGTCGATGGCGATGACCTTCTTTCCCATCCTTACAAGCGCCTCGCACCGGTCGCCGTCCTCAAGGGGTACGAGGACCACGTCCGCCGCGTACATCCCCTCCCGCCGGCACCATGCCCGGTCATGGGAGAGCGGCAGAAGCTGTTCCGCAGGGCCGGAGAAAACATCGCATCCGGCAGCGCGGAGGAGTCCTTCGATCTGCCGGATCCGTTCCTCGGTGCGGTGGAAGAGGTTGACCTCGACAAGAGCGCCAGTCACCTTCTGGAGATCCGCGATCTCCCGGGCTGCAAGCGCCGCGGTATTCCCGTTCACCGAGATGACCGGATGGTGTGCCGAGAGGAGGAATGCTGCCGCGGTCTTCTCTGCGAGACGTGCGCTTGGGAGTGTTGCTTCGCCGATAAGATAGTCGAACGCCTCACCGCGCCCGTGGGCCGTGAGCCCTTCCATCGCAACGATCCCTTTTCGGGCGCAGTCGGCAAGCCGCTCCCGGGTGACAAGAGACCGGTGCCGGGGGTGATCAGGCGGGATCATGGCCCGACCTCCGTGATAAGGGCGCCGGTCCGGGCCACGCGGAACCCGTACACTTCCCCGAACCGGCCGAGAACGGGAGCTGCCTTCGGGCCGCAGGCGAAGACCCCGTTCCCGAGCATCGTCATCGCTGCCTGGACACCGGCGCGGTCGCAGGCCTCGAGCACCCGGCTGACTTCCGGCGTGACAAGCCCGCAGTCCCGGTCGAACTCACGGCAAAGAGCGAAGAAATCCGGAAGACCAGACGGTTCACTTGCGGGGAATGCGGACGCAACCTGCCGCATCTTCTCTTCGGTCCCGAGGACCGTGGGGGTATGAATGGGCCCGAAACTCACGGAGCAGAGCTGTCCGTCCCAGGCTGTCTGCCGCTCAATAAGGCCATCGATTCCCGGACTCCTGCGGATAACAAAACCTCCGCCCTGGCTGGCAGCCACGTCTCCGAGGCCGGTACGGTGCAGTACCTCTGCCTCATGGGCGCAGGCGGCGATGTCGTGGCGGGAAAGACCGAGAGCGAAAAGGCGGTCCAACGCCGTAAGCGTGGCAAGGAGCGCAGCGGCCGAAAGGCCGAACCCCGATCCGATGGGCAGCCGGCATTCGGTCACCACCCGTGCGGTAACGCCGAGCTTTCCGATTACCGAAGAAAGGAGGGGGGAACCCGGGATTTCTTCACGGCCCTGGTGCCCGACAAGGTTCCGGATAATCCGGATCGATGTCTCTCCGGCTGGCGTCACCGTCGCCGTTACCCCCTCGGTGATCACGATTCCTGCGCCTATACTTCCGGTCGCTGCCGGCGTATCTCCGCAGATTCGCCGGAAATAGCCCGAGATGTGGCCGGGGCTGAATGCGGTAACGGATGCTGGGTTCATGGGACGTTTCCGTACAGGAAGATGATTTGGTTTCCGGTCTTTTATACCCTGATCCTTCCTCGGGATGCTGGCAGGCTGAATGGCACGGTACTATCAGGGTATCCTTCAGGCAGAACACGGGTCACATGAGCGGGAGCAACCGAAAAGTGCTCCCGGAAAAGGTTCAGGAATCCCCAATCCCGTGGAACGCATGTGGAGAAATGGGAGAAGCAGCCTGCCGGTGTTCAGTTCTCCCCGTTTACCTGAAGATCCCGGAGGATACGGCGGATATGCCCGATATTTATGGTGCGGGTCGTCAGAAGGCAGAGATAGTTTTCCCGGTAGGGCGCAATGATCACATTCCCCTCCGGGATCTGGAGCGTCATATGGACGAACTGCCCCCAGTCGAGGTGAGGGGTGATCTTCCTCGTGGTCGCAAGAAGGCTCCGGGCGATCCGGAGAAGAGGTTCAATCTCCACGTCACCCATCAGGACAATGTTGCGATCGTCATTAAAGACGGAGATGGCAACGATCCCGTTCAGCTTCTTGATCTGGCTGATGATTCGGATATCGTCCTCATCGATGGTGGCAGGGAGTGGGACGGCAGGCTGGACCGGCGCCTCATACGTGGCCTGGCGGTCCGGTACGGCTGCTCTTTCCGGCACGCTCCGGGCTCCGGTTTCGGGTCCGGTTTCCCGTGGACGTGCGCCCTCAACAGCCGGGCTGTCCGTGTGCGGCACTGCTGCGGCCGGTGAAGGAACCGGTTCGGACCGGATTGGCATAGGTGCAGGTGCGGGTTCCGGGGCTTGCGAGACAGCCACTACGGCCGGGGGGGCCGCCGGCACCTCCGCTCGGCCCTCCTGTCTTGGCTCCCCGCTCTCGATATGGCAGATCTTCATTGCCTCGGCCATCTCTTCGGGAGTATACTTGCTCAGGTTGAATTCGATTGTGGGGTTGGAGTTGAAGTAGTCGAGGGCCGCATTGCCCCGGAGCTCGATCCGCCCGTGCTTGAAATAGAACGTGAGCGCTTTGCCCTTGTTGATGAGAATGAATCCTTCGCCGTCCTGGATAACGATCCGGACAATGCCGACAAACCGGAGGGTATGCGAGAAGATCCACTGAGGCGGGGCCTGCATCCACCCGATACTCTTCCCTTCCGGCAACAGTTCCATCATAAGGACGACACGATCTCTTCCTGATTCTTCTTCATTGCATAGGTGATCTGGCCGATGTTCGCCGTGTTCTTGGCTATGACGAAGAGGAAGAATTCTTCCATCACCGGGCCGATGATGAGGAAATAATCCGCGTATTCTACAAAGAGCATGGAGAGCGGCGCATCACCGAAACTGGTTGCCGTTGCCTTCGAATCGAGCATGAGGGTTGCGATGACCCCCTGCATCTCCTCGTCGAGCCTGATTCCGGATTTCATACTCTCGATGATCTCCCCGTTTTCCTGCACAACCATCGCAGCCTGGACGCCGTTCAGGATGAGGAACTTGTTGAGGATCTCCTTCAGGACCGCCATTTCAGTATACTCCGGGACAATACTTCTGCGCCAGCCGCATTTTTCGCCACGGGCCACAACGTTCCAGGTATTTCCGCTTCATCATGGTTTAACCATATCCGGATTCGGGGCCCGGCACGACTTTCCGCCCGATAGACCGGTATTTATTCATTATCTTCTTTCGACAGGGTATCAAGTATCTTATAGGTATTGATCATCCTGTTAAAAGCAGACTGGAGCTCCCCGATCTCGTCGTTGCTGAGCAGCTCGATCTCCGGGTTCTTGAGTTCACCGGTACTCATGCTCGTCGCAATCTTCGAGAGCTTCACAATCGGGTTGGTGATGCTGTTTGCAAGGAAGAAGCTCCACATAACGACGACGGAGAGGGTGATGAGCGTGATGATGAAGATGGTGTTCTGGAGCCCGATGTTCGCAATGATGCTCGCTTTGTCCCCCGAATTGACGATGCCGAGGAGGATCATCGGGATCGTGGCCACAAAGAGCATGCTCACCATCAGCTTGTAGAAAATGGGTATCTGGAAGGAAAAAGCCCGAGCGGGCGCCTTGGTTTCCTGCCTCTTCACTGTGGACATATATGATTATTGATGAAACCGGATATTTAATTGTTCTTAATCTAACGGCGGGTTCATCATTCCCGCATTGGCGAATTGCGGCAGATAATGGAGATGCCGGGAAAAAACTCCCCCCCCGGGCACGGAAGAGTATTCGGACCTGTTTCCGGGCCTTTTACAGGGTGAAAGTCTTCCACACTTCCACCGCGATTGCATCTTTGCTGCCGCTGAGAGGAACGGCCCCCGCTCCGGTCATCATGAGATAATCGCCGGACTCCGCACCCATGGTCGCCGGTGTGTTCACGAGTACCATCCGGATCCCGCCTGCGATCATCTTCCGGGCATTCTCCTCCTGCCCGGTGCCGAGCTTGAAGGCGATGATCTCGGGCGCGAACTTTGCCCGCACCTCTTCGAGGAGTTTCGGAAGCGGTTCAAGCGCGAGGCTGACCGGAGAGCCGCTCCGGATCTTGCCTTTCACCCGGCGCGGGGCAAAATCCGAGACGGCAGCTGCACTCACATAGATGTCCGCGGTATCCTTCCCAAAATACCGGAGGACTGCCGCATGCATCTCGGCAGCGGTATCTGCAGGAATGTTGTTGACGCAGGGAAAGGTGTCGCGGTGGACCACGGTAACCTCGGCCCCGAGGCGGAACGCGTGCAGGGCAAGCGCTTTTCCCATCTGCCCGCCAGATTTGGTGGTGAGCACCCGGATATCGTCGACCGGTTCCCGGCAGGGCCCGCTGGTCACGAGGACTTTTTTCCCGAGCAGCGGCCCTTTCAGGCACGCCCGCTCGCACCGGAGCACGATCTCCTCGGTTGTTGCAATCTTAGCCTTCCCTTCTTCGATGAGGGGCCCGGCAGCCACGATCCCCCACTCCTTCAGTTTCCCAAGGTTCCTGACCACTGCAGGATGCCGGAACATACTGTGGTGCATCGCCGGGACAACGATGACCGGTACCCCGCTCCCGAGTGCAGTCGACGCAAACGTGGTAACCGGTGTATCATCAATACCGCACGCAATCTTCCCGATCGTGTTTGCCGTGCACGGGGCGATGAGGAGCAGGTCGGCACTCCCGCCGTCCCCGCAGAACGCCACATGCTCTACGAACCCGGAGAGCCGGCAGATCGTCTCCCGCCCCGCCGCGTAGGTGAGTGCGTCGGGATGGATGATCCCCGCCGCAGCGGCGCTCATGACCGGCTGTACGGCTGCCCCGCGCCGGCGGAGCGCGTGAATCAGTTTCACGATCTCGACCGCAGCGATGCTGCCGGTAACTGCAACGACAATCTCTTTTCCGGCAAGGGTCTGTACGGAGGTCATGAGAGGGTCACGTCCTGCACTACATGCCATGCATGCGGGCGGTATTTCTTCACCTTATGTACACGTACCGATACAGAAAAACCTGCCTCATCCGCGGCCGTGCTGATCCGGTCTTCCACCGGCCCGATGCTGTGGAGATGGATCACGGAACCCGCAGCGGTATGAGGAAAGACGGAGGGCAGGAAATCCACGGCATCAAAATGACCCATTACGATACGGTCGTATGTCCCGGCGAGAAGGCACCGGCAGTCGCCTGCTGACGCGGTGATGCTGTCTTCCAAACGGTTCCTGCGGATATTTTCCACGAGATAGTCAAATGCAACGGTGTTGATCTCCATGGCGTGCACGCGGCCCCCGCTTCCAGCCATGGGAATGGCGAAGTACCCGATGCCGGCGAACATATCGGCGATCCGTTCTTCCCTGCCGCTCTCCCTGACGAGTCCCGCGATCCGCTCCTTCTCAACCCGGTTCCCCTGAGAGAACATCACCCTGCGGGGATCGAGAAGGTAGCGGTATCCGCTCTCCCGGTGCTCAACCTCCCCGACCTCGCCCCACAGCACTTCGGTCGCCGGAGTGCGGGTGACACTCCTGAGGGATTCGATCCAGAGGATGCCCCGGGGGTGGCGGAACCCTGCGATCCCTTCGATATCGGACCGGCCGGGCCGCTTCCCGTGCACGACCGCAATATCGCCGATCATATAAAAACCCCGGCCCGAATACCGGTGCCGTTCCGGGATCTCGAGGTCAAATGCTTCTCCATCCCTGACCGGCACCCATGCGATCTCCCCTTCTATCCAGGGGCCGCGGGAGACGTCGACCCACCCCTCGGTCTGAACCTCCCTGAGCAGGTCCCGGTGAACGGCCCTCGCCTTCATGCCCTACCTGACGATGATGAGGTTGTCGCCGTCACGGAGCAGGCGCAGGTACTGTCCGGCCTCGGCAGGGAGCCATTTCATCTGCCGGAACTCCACCGTCCTGCAGGTGACAGGGTCCATAATACCCATGGTCTTGCCGTCGGCAAAGACTATAAGGGCAGATTCTGCGTTCCGCGAGTTGCCGATAATGCGTTCCACGTCGTCTTCGCGGAGAGGTCTTGCCGAGCCGTCGATGAGATCCGTTGTCCTGAGATAACGGGACTCGACCCCGTCTACTTCGTAGTACCGGTTTTTTGCCTTCACAACGTCGTACTTCTGGAAGCGCGGGAGCCGGACTGAGTAGGTAATCCGGAAGAGCTGGCGGCCGTTCTTCTCGCCTATCAGTTTCGGGTGGGTTGTATATCTCCCCCCCAACTCGGCGACGATACGCTGGGAGATGAGGGCCCCGATGTGCTGGGACCCTATGACGATATCGAGCCCGTCCCGGGTCTGGCTGATCTCGGAGAGGAACGAGAGGCGCTCCCCACCGGACTGGAGGGTGTCCTCGACCTGCTGGGCGATCGCTGCCGCCGTCTGGATCTCGTACGTGCCCGGAGTCCTTCCCTCCGCCCGCACCTGGATGATTCCCTCGTAGTAGCTCCCCGAGATACGGTTGCAGCGGTCGCACTGCTCCTTCTGCCAGATGATCTCGACTTGGCATTTCCCTGCCACCGGTTTTTTGTACAGGGTGCCGGTCATGGCGAGGTGCGCCCGGGAGCGGTTGACGGTGAGATCTTCGACCATGACCGCGATTGCCGGCTTCTTCACGTCAGGGTGAAAGCGGACCGCGGCCCTTGCGAGTTCCGGTGCGAGTTCCCCGCGCTGCTTGTCAGAATCTGTCCACGTATTCACCTGTTTTGTCGCCCCGCAGCTCGGGCATTCGATACTCTTCACCCGCTTCTCACAGGTGAACCACGGCGTTGCTCCGATCCTGCATTCGGCGCAGAGACTGGCAGTCTCCGACGGCTTTCCGCATTTCGGGCAGATATTATCCCTGATGCTCATGGTCAGAGCTGATAGATCTGGGCGTGCGGTATCTTCCCGATCATGATGCATCCCTCTCTCGTTATCAGGCCCATCCCGATGGCGATGTTCACCGACCGTTCCCCCATGAGGTTGATGTTGCCCGCCATTTTCAGTGCGCCCCGCACTTCGTCCTCCGTCGCCGGGCTGGTGCCGTAAAAGGCCTCTGTGATCGATACGGTCAGGCCATCATGGCTGACGGTTGTGTTGATCAGCTCCCGGTCGCAGACAGCAACGATCTCATCCGCTCCCGAGTGGTGGATCTTGAGAAACATTGATCTCTTAATAGGCATGTGATGATTAAAAAGGGTGAGTTGGGGGTTATTTGATCACGTATGAGACATTTACGCGCTACCCAATCGACACTGTCACCCCATATACGTTCTCGATCGTCTCCCCGTGGATCCGGTAGCAGTCCTCTACGGTGAACCGCCCGGAGGCAAGGAGCAGGTTTGTAAACCGGGGCACCGACTTCGGTCCGATGACTGCGCCGGGCCGGGAGTTTTCGTCCATGAAGTCGCTCTCCATCGTGAAGGGCCGGCGCTCCCGGGCAAGATCCGGGATCGCTTCGTGCTTCGCGATGAGCGAAGGGTGGAGCGGCGTATCGGGCGAACCGTAATGTTTTACCACGCGGTGAACCGGGACGCCTGCCCGCGCTGCCATATCCGCGACATCGGCGCAGGGCCCGGTCTCTGCGTGGATCTGGAGCGCACACCCGCATTCCGCGGCAAGGCCGAGCGCATAAGCGAGAACCTCGTCCGATGCCGCGAGGACGTCGGTGGCTACTTCGTAATGCGGTCTCCCGCTCTTGAGCGCCACCGCTTTCCCGTCCCGCACGTACGAAGCCGCAATGTCGAGGCCCCCCTTCATGAGAGCAACCGCTTCGGCAAGCTGCATCCGTTCGGTGAGCCGGCTGATCTCGGCAGGGTGGACACCGAGGACCGGGAAGACAACGAGGCCGGTCTCCCGGACCATGCCGGCGACACGGAGCGTTTCGTCGAATACCTGTGCGAAATCCGCCCCCCGGACAGGATGGACTGAGAGGGACCACGAGGGTTTCGAAACAAGGAACATGTGCGTCCCCCCTGCGCGGAGGAAGTCCTTCGCGGCCTCAAGACCCCTGCCATTGACCGGGTCGATGTGGATGTGGTCGTCAGTGACGGGAAACTGAGGGGATCTCATCCAGCGCCTCGATCTTCATGAGGGGGTATCCCCTGGAAGGGGAAAGCCGTGCCCGGCAATAGGCGAATCCGGCCCGGGTGACAATCTCCACGTCGAACATCAGTCCCGATACCTCGCTGTACCCGAACCGGTTCGGGCTCATCAGGTTCCGGTCCAGGGTCACCGAGATCTCTTCGACGAACGGCTGGAGTATGACGGCCTTTTCTATCGCCTGCTCGACGCTCATCGCGGAGTCCCGTGAGACCGGTGTCCCCACCCATTGGTGATAGAGTGCTCCCAGCTTTATTCCCGCTTCGAATGCCGCTCTCTCCCGGTCGCCTGCATAATCCATGGTTTCTCCTCAGATCAACTGGATGATCCCCTGTTTTGGCTCCATCGCCTCGCCGTGCCGCAGGAGCATGTCGATGCCTTCCTTCACCTTCTCGCGTGTAAATCCCTTCGAGGAGGCCATCTCGACGACCTGCTCGATTGCTGCCCGTTTCCCTTCTCCGCCGATCTCACGGATTGCGTCCTTGATGACCCGCACAATATCCCGCTTCTCCTTGGAGATCCCGGTCGCGATCTTGTCGATATCGAAACTGCCGGTCTTTGCATCGTACGCGATCTGGCGCAGGCACGCATCGACGATCCTGATGACCCGTTCTGCATCGGAGTTCTCTATCGTGTTCGAAAGCCGGATCCGGGCACTCGCCTCCCCGAGACGTACGAGCGCCTCCAGCTGCCGGGCCGTGACCGGCACGGGCTTGTTGGGCTCTGCGATGCCCCTGAGCTTGAGGTAGTAGTTCACCAGCGAATCCTTTGCCTCGTCTGAAAGGATGGGGAAACAGGACCGCTTCGCATACGCGACGTATTTCCGGAAGAGCGAGGGATCGATATCCGGCATCACCGGCTTGAGCTGCTGCTGGATGTACTCGTCGGTAACCCCCGGGATCGGCGTCTTCCTGTGCTGCGCGATCAGCTCCCCTATACCGTGGGCTTTGAGGATATGCTCCGCGATGGCGAGGTCCCGCTTTGCCTCCGGCTGGTCGGTCATGATGAAGATGAGGTCGAACCGGGAAAGGAGCGAGGGGGGCATGTTGATCTGGTCGGCGATATCGCCGTACATGTCGAACCGCCCGTACTTTGGGTTCGCGGCGCCGAGGAGTGCGCACCGGCTCTTGAGGGTCGCGGTGATCCCTGCCTTAGCGACGCTGATGGACTGCTGCTCCATCGCCTCGTGGAGTGCGGACCGGTCCTCCTTCTGCATCTTATCCATCTCGTCAACCGCCGCAACGCCCATGTCGGCAAGCACGAGCGCACCGGCTTCGAGCGTCCACCGCCCTTCGCCAAACTCGTCCTTTACCGCGGTCGCGGTAAGGCCTGCCGAGGTCGACGACTGCCCGCTCGTATAGATGGCACGGGGGGAGAGCTTGACCACGTACCGGAGCAGCTGGCTCTTTGCGATCCCCGGGTCCCCGATGAGGAGGACGTGGATGTCACCGCGGAGCCGGCTCCCGTCGGGCATCTCCTTCGCAATCCCGCCGAAGAGCTGGAGGGCGATCGCCTCCTTGACGTCCTCGCTCCCGTAGATAGTGGGCGCAACCGAGTGAGGGATCATCCGGTAGATCTGGGGGTTCTTCGAGAGCTCGATGATCTCGTTCTCGGACTTCTCATCAATCTCCACCTCCTCAAACTCCTTCTCGGCGATCTCGATGGAGTTGCACTCAAGGAATATGTCGAAGACTGTGCTCTTCTCGCCCTTGACGACCCGCTGCATAGACCGGAGGATGCCGTTGACGATTACCCGGTCGCCGGGCGATACCCTCCCCGAGAGGTCGTCGGTCACATCGATATCGAGAGTCTGCGGCTGCTCCCCGCCGCGGAGCCCCTCCGGAGACTCCTGCACCCGGAGCTTCTGGGAATCGACAAACCGGGACCGCGCCGGGATAAGGTCGAGCTTCTTGAAGGAACAACCGTCGGTTGCGCACCCGTCGGGCTCGATGAACTTGCCGTACTTCTGCATCCTGTGGGTGAAGTGGCCGGCCGGGCACTTGAAGACCGCCTCGACGATCCGGGGCCTGACCTCGGTGGTCTTCCGGAGGATGCCTTCCACCGAGATGAACCGGTTTATATCCTCCGACCTGATGTCGCGGGCAGCGATCTTCTTCGGGAGGTTCACGAACCGGATGTTGATCCCTTTCGGCTCCTTGCCATCTTTTGTCTTTATCAGCTGGTTGTTTTTTATCGCATCCCAGACATCCTCGAGAACTTTTCCCGGGCTGTCGAGCAGCTCGTCTGCAAGGTCGATCCCGGCCTTCCCGAACTTCTCCACGTCCCGGTAATCGATGGTGAGCGAACGCTTGTGAGGGTACTCCCGGGAGAGCTCGCCAAGTTCCTTTTTGTACCTGCTCTTTAAGAGCCGGCTCCAGTCGCCGACCCGGTCCGACTCGTGTTCCTGGGGCTTGTCCATGGAGTGCTCCTCACCGCCGTTTCATCGCAGAGGAGACGAACCGTGCTATCAGCGCCTCCATCTGGATATCGCTGTCAGATCCTTCCGACAACCGGAAATCCGTCTCCCCGAGGTGATCGATCAGCTCGACTTTCAGCCCCCGATCCACGTCCGTGTTCAGGAGCGCCCGGTAGCACTGGTTGATCAGCTCGTTCGGTGCGATCCCCCGTTCATGGAGAAGCGTGGCGAGGAGGGACTCGGCTCCGTCGAAGTCGCCGCAGAGCGCGAGCCGGAGGAGCTCGTTGATCTCGTCGGGCCTGGCAGTAGAGGTGATCGCGTAGATCATCTTCTCATCGACCGAACGGCTGATGATCGCCGCGCCCTGCAGGGCGTTGATGGCCTTGCGCATGTCCCCCTGGGCGATGTAGACGATGGCTTCCGCGGCCCCCGGGGTTACGGAAAGCCCTTCGCGGGCAGCGATCCGGCGGACCTCCTCTTTGATCGCATCGGGCTGCAGGGGCCGGAACCGGTAGATGGCGCACCTGCTCTGGATCGGGTCGATGATCTTGGAGGAGTAGTTGCAGGAGAGGATGAACCGGCAGGTCTGCGCGTAGCTCTCCATCGTGCGCCGGAGGGCTGCCTGGGCATCGGTGGTGAGCGCATCGGCTTCGTCGAGAAAGAGGATCTTGAAGGTGGCGGCACCGAGGGGGGATGTGCGGGCGAACTGCTTGATCTGGTTGCGGACCACGTCTATCCCCCGCTCGTCGGAGGCGTTCATCTCCCGGAAGTTCATCTGCCAGGTATCGCGGAAGAACTCGCGGGCCAGGGTGACGGCCGCCGTAGTCTTTCCCACGCCGGCGCTGCCCGTGAAGAGGAGGTGAGGGAGGTTACCGGATTTCACGTACGACGACAGCCGTTCGACGATCTCGTCCTGGCCGACGATATCGGCAAGCCTCTGCGGCCGGTATTTCTCGATCCAGATCAGGTGGTTGTCGTCCATGGTGTTTCACGTCAGCGTGCAGTGTATATTGTCCTGGTGAGTATTAGCATGACCCATCCGTAACCGGGCCTGCTGCCCGGAGAATATCTCCTGCTGAAATTTTTCCCGGATTGTGATAATGTTTATCATAAGGGGTTTTAATAGTACTTTTTATGCAGTTGCCCGTAAAATTGTCCGCGTTCATCGCGATCCTCGTTGTCCTCTCGTTCTCTTCTCCGCCGGCGGCGGCCCTCCTGAATAAGATCTCGGCGGGGGCAGTCCCGGTCTTCATCGGGGAGAGCAACCTCGACATATCGTCGGGGCTCAACGGCTGTCACACCATCGCCTGGTGGCCCAACGGTACGGATATCAACAGCCAGGATCCCGGGAAAAATATCACGATCTTCCCCATCAACAGCGTGTCCACGCTGATATACCACTATAATTTCAGCCCCGACGTTTTTACGGGGTATACCGGCACCTGGTACTGCCAGGACAAGAACCCGTACTACCCCGTCTTCATGCTCTATGAGCCGCAGATTTCGATAAAAATATGGGACCTCGACTCCGGCCAGGACGTATCCGGCCAGTCGATCCCCTTCGCCACCAATATCACGTACCGGATAGACACCAACATGGTACCGGCCCTCTCGTACGCCAGCCGCCCCACTATGAACCCCACGGATTCGTTCTATACGGTCTCCATGGCGGACCCCCGGGGGAAGCCGGTGAGCATCCTCGCCACCGGCAGTGCGGGAAACTCCGGTACGGTCAATCTCCCGTTTGATGCCAGCCCGTTCATCACCTCGAGCCCGTATTACGGGAAGAACATGCAGACATGGAGTCATACCGCACGGGACATCCAGGGCTACGTGCTCTACCCTGCTGGCACCTACACCATCACCGCCCGCGCCAACCTCAACAATATGCAGGACACGTACGCTGCAAGCGGTGTCTCCGACACAACCGGGAAGATCACCAGCACTGCTTCCGTTACGCTGGTGCAGCCGATGACGGCAACGACCGCGGTCACCACCTCCCGGCCCGCGGTGATGACGACCCCTCCCGCGGCCACCTCTACCGGTTCTGTAACGCCGGTACCAACCGCCACACCTGTAGCGAAGAAGACCACGTATTCGCCCATCCCTGCGGGCATCTCCCTCCTCGGCATTGCCGCGGCCGGTACGCTCGCCGTGATGCGCCGAAGGTAAGAACCCGCAAATCCACCTTTTTATACCCGCCCCTCCCACTATAGAGGGATGAAACCGGCAAAGAAGAAGAAGAAGACCGAAAAACCCGGGCGATCATACTATTACCTGATCGCCGGTAGTATCGCGGCGGTAATCCTCGTCGCCGCAGTGTATTTCCTGATCCTCCATCCCGCCGCCCCCGAGACTGCCGGCTCGCTCTATGCGAAGAGCGTGGACCTCGCCAATGCGGGCCAGTACCAGCAGGCCCTCGACCTTGCCGACCAGGCACTGGCGAAGAACGATACCTCCCTCCTGGGCCTGATCCAGGCAGACCGTGCGGGGATTTTGGTCATGCTCGGGAACTACACGGGCGCCATCGGGGCGGCTGACGTGGCGATCAATGTCCCCGGCAACCTGACG
>DATJBJ010000031.1:0-42065 GCA_035515395.1 Methanoregula sp.
CAAAAATATCCTGGCCGTTACGCTAACCTGAAGTAAATCATGCATTCGGCAATGAATTAAGGGCCAATATTAAAATAAGGCAAAATTTGAAGGTTCCAGCAATTTGCTCTATGATATAGTTTATATAGAACTACAATACTATAGATAATGGAACATCGAACGGGAAGATCTATGAACCAAGCAGAAGAACAAGGGCGAGAGCGTGAAGTTGTGCCCGGCAACGAACCGGAGGAAAGTCCACCATGTTCCCAGCGCGATGAATCAGCACTGGATGAACAAAAGAGGGCTTACTCAGACTTGCACGATCAGTTTCTCAGACTTGCTGCGGATTTTGAAAATTTCAAGAAACGCACGGCCCGGGACCGGGAAACTTCGATCGCCATGGCGAATGAACGATTCGCGGCAGACGTCCTCGAGATTGTTGATAACCTCGAACGCGCCCAAAAAGCCGATGACGCTCACCTGCGTGAGGGACTGGAACAGATCCAGCTGCTCCTGAGTTCTGTTCTGCAGCGTCACGGGATCGAGCCGGTGGAATCACTGAGTAAGAAATTCAATCCTGCAGAGCACGAAGCCGTTGCTCAGGTGCCCTCTGATCAGGAGCCCGGTATTGTTATCGATGAACTATCCCGGGGATACCGGATGCACGATAAGATCATCCGGTTTGCAAAAGTGGCAGTATCAAAAGCAAAAGAAGGATAATGACGAGGTTAAAAAATGGCAACAGAAAAAGTTCTGGGTATCGATCTGGGAACGACGTTCTCCTGCATGGCGATCATGGAAGCTGGCAAGCCGATTGTCATCCCCAATGCCGAAGGAGGACGGACAACCGCATCGGTGGTTGCATTCACCAAGGAAGGTGAACGTCTCGTCGGGAGCCTGGCAAAACGCCAAGCAGTGACAAATCCGTTAAGGACGATCCAGTCGATCAAGCGAAAGATGGGGACTTCCGAGAAAGTCAGGATCGATGACAAGGAGTATACTCCTCAGGAGATCTCGGCGATGATTCTGCAGAAACTCAAGATAGATGCAGAGGCGTACCTTGGCGAGAAGATCACCAAGGCGGTCGTCACCGTCCCCGCGTACTTCAACGATGCACAGCGGCAGGCAACCAAAGACGCCGGTAAGATTGCAGGGCTTGATGTGCTTCGGATCATCAATGAGCCAACTGCGAGCGCGCTCGCCTATGGTATCGACAAGGAACATGACGCCACCGTGCTCGTGTATGATCTCGGGGGCGGGACGTTCGATGTCTCGATCCTCACCCTCGGTGAGGGCGTGTTCGAAGTTAAATCCACTGCCGGCAACAATCATCTCGGTGGCGACGATTTCGACAAGCTCATCACCGATTATCTTGTCGAAGAGTTCCGCAAAAAAGAAGGGATCGACCTCCGAAACGATCCCTATGCGATGCAGCGGCTCCGAGACGCGTCGGAGAACGCGAAGATCGAGCTCTCCCAGCGCCAGTCAACCAACATCAACCTGCCGTACATCACGACCGATTCAAGCGGGCCGAAATTCCTCAATATCGATCTCACCCGGGCCAAGCTGGAACAGCTCATCGGTCCGCTCGTTGAATCCACTGTCGGTCCTGTCAGGCAGGCGCTCTCGGATGCCAAGCTCGAGCCTAAGGACATCGATCATGTTCTCCTCGTAGGGGGTTCGACCCGCGTACCTCTCGTCCAGGAAACGGTTCGCAAGCTCCTCGGAAAGGAGCCTGACAAGGGGATAAACCCTGACGAATGTGTCGCTCTGGGCGCAGGGATCCAGGGAGCCGTACTGACCGGCGAGACCAAAGACATCGTGTTGCTTGACGTAACCCCCCTCACGCTCGGGATCGAGACTCTCGGAGGTATCGCGACAAAGCTGATCGAGCGGAACACCACCATTCCCACGCGGAAGACCCAGACTTTCTCAACTGCAGCTGACGGCCAGACCAGCGTTGAGATTCACGTAGTACAGGGAGAACGGGCGCTCGCGAAAGACAATTTTACTCTCGGGAAATTCCAGCTGACCGGCATACCGCCGGCGCCTCGGGGCATACCCCAGATTGAAGTCACGTTTGACATCGACTCCAACGGTATCATCCATGTCTCGGCAAAAGATCTCGGGTCCGGCAACCAGCAGGCGATCTCCATCAAGGGCGACAAGAAACTCTCGGAAGAGGAGATAAAGAAGATGATGAACGCTGCCAAGCAGTTCGAGGCCGACGACAAGAAGAAGCGCGAGGAGATCGAGCTGCGCAACCAGGCAGATACCGCGGTCTTCACGGCAGAGAAGATGCTCAAGGAGAGCAGCGACAAGATCGAGCCGGAGGACAAGACGAAAGTCGAAGGTGGGATCGCAGATGTCAAAAAAGCACTCGATGAGAACAATCTCGACAGCATTAAAAAATCCATAGAGACGCTGACCGAAGCAGTTTACGCAGTCACGACCAAGATCTACCAGAAAGTCCAGGCCGAACAGGCTGCCCAGCAGCAGAGCGCTTCGGGCGCTCCGGGACCAGACAAAAAGGAGGATGACAACGTCGTCAATGCCGATTACAAGGTCAAGGAAGAGTAAACCCGGGTGGAGGTAAGATGGGCGCGGCGGACTACTACGAGACGCTCGGCATCCCGAGAAATGCCGATGAGAAAGAGATCAAGAAAGCGTACCGCAACCTCGCCCGGAAATACCACCCCGACGTCTGCAAAGAGGCCGGTGCCGAAGAGAAGTTCAAGGCGATCAACGAGGCCTACAGCGTGCTCTCTGACGAACAGAAGAAGAGCCAGTACGACAACATGGGTCACGAGACATATACCAACGCCTCGAAAGGGTCCTATGCCGGCACCGGTGGAGCGGGGACCGGAGGATTCTATACCGATTTCTCCGGCTTTGGGGATATCTTTGATTTTTTTGGCGGGGGGCAGCGAAGGCCCGGCCCCCAAGCCGGCGCTGATCTCCTGATGCGTATACAGGTACCTCTTGAGGCTGCCGTCTCCGGAACAGACCGGGAGATCGAGGTCATGCATACCGAACCCTGTACGGCATGCGCCGGTTCCGGGAGCGAGACACGGAGGCTCAACACCTGCCCAAGATGCGGGGGTACCGGTCAGATGCGTCAGGCAGTCAGTTCTGCGTTCGGCCAGTTCGTCCGCATGACCGGATGCACCCAGTGCGGCGGAAAAGGAAAGATACCAGAAAAGATATGCAAGGAGTGCCGGGGCACGGGCCATACGCGGGTGAAGAGAAAAATCTCAGTCCATATTCCGGCGGGAGTCGATACCGGCATGCGTCTCCGGATGGAAGGGTATGGCGAGGCGGGTGATTACGGGGCGCCGAACGGCGACCTGTTCCTCGAAATCCACGTGCTCCCGCACGATCGATTCGTGCGTTCGGGAGACAATCTCGAGACAGTTGTCGAGGTGAGCCCTGCACTCGCTGCGCTCGGCACGTCCGTTGAGATCGAGACCATCGATAAACGGCACATCGATCTGAAGGTTCCGGCCGGCGTGCAGTTCGGCACGGCCCTGAAGATTGCCGGTGAAGGAGTCCGGCGGAGGGGTAAACCCGGTGACCTGCTCGTCCGCGTTAAGATAGTCACACCGAAATCCCTCAGCAGTGAACAGAAAGAACTCTACCAGAAACTCTCCGATCTCGAAGGAAGGAATGCCGGTAACCCGGGTTTCTTCTCAGGGTTTATGAGCAAGAAAAAAGGAAAAAGATAATTTTTCTGTTAACTCCACCCATTTTTTTTAGAACCGGACATGAAGCCGGATCCCCCCTTGCCGTCTCGTAAAAATGCGAAAGCGATCTTTTTTTTGTAAGTCTGGCTTCTAACACATATTTTACGTTTTTCCGTCTCTTCGATCAGATATTTGAGTGTGCACGGCGAACCTTGGAACCAATGAAGCTGATAATCGGGCTGTCGGGAGAGAATCCCACCCTGCCATTCGCGGAGCTCGACTGTATCGGCACGGTGACTGCAAAGCGCCGCCAGGTCGCTGTGGTGGAAACCGCCGATCCCGCAGCGGCCCACCGGCTCGCAATGGCTCAGGCTGTCCTGGAATATTTGGGTGAATGTGCCACGGATATGTCTTCGTTCGAAGCGTTGCTCGGCGAACTCGCCATAACCGCATCCCGACCCTTTGCAGGACGCGTAAAAAAAGTGCACGGAGGCTGCCAGGAACGCAATCCCTGTTCCCAGCACGATTTCGAGCGGCTTATCGGTACTATGATCGCCGGTCCTGTCTCGCTCGGGCATCCGGAGATCGAGTACCGGGCCATCCTTTCTGAAGACCGGTGCTATTTCGGACGGGTGCTCTTCACGATCGATCGCGCAGGCTATGACGCCAGGAATCCCGGAAAACGTCCTTTTTTCCATCCAGGGGTCATGATGCCGCGGATGGCGCGGACGCTGGTGAACATCTCCTGTGCAGGTCCGGGGGACATCCTCCTCGATCCATTCTGCGGGACAGGGGGGATCCTCATCGAATCGGAGTTGCTGAGCATCCGGGCAATAGGCGGCGATTTCGATCCCCTGATGGTCACCGGCAGCCGGAGAAATCTGGCACGCGCAGAACTCATGCTTGCCGATGCGACCTGTCTGCCCTTCGCCGACAAGAGCCTGGACGCAGCAGTCACTGATTTCCCGTACGGGCAGTCTGTCTCGATCCTGAAATCCGATTCCATGAACATGCTCTATGATGAGTCGCTCGCCGAGATCCGGCGGGTGATCAAGCCGGCTTGCCGTGCGGTTGTGGTCACGCACCAAGATATAACCGAAATTGCCGCACGGCATTTTACGATTCTGCAGGAACACTGCCAGCGGGTACATAAAAGTCTTACCCGCCGTATTCTCGTCCTTACTCCGTAAGCCACGTTCCTGCGCATCCATTTATTGTTGATCCACGCAAATAGAACGGTTTGACATGTCTCTGGCGAAAACCTGGTTCTCCGGATCGGCCCTGGTCGTCTTCCTCCTCCTTGCCTGCTCTCCGTCGCTGG
Organism: Methanoregula sp.; assembly: GCA_035515395.1. Taxonomy (GTDB): domain Archaea; phylum Halobacteriota; class Methanomicrobia; order Methanomicrobiales; family Methanospirillaceae; genus Methanoregula. Next base: position 4,987 of record DATJBJ010000031.1, read on the forward strand.
CGTACTCTCAGGCAGCGGTCGATTCGTATAACCACGGAGTAAACCTGACCAGCGGGGGGAATTACACTCTCGCGGTGGCAGCGTTCGAAAACGCGACCGCAATCGAACCGGGATACTTCGAGGCCTGGAATGGCATTGCGGACGTGCTCAACCGCAACGGGCAGTTCGAAGAAGCCCTTGCGGCCTCCAACCGTTCGCTGTCGATTAACCCCGATTATGTCGATGGCTGGATAAACCGGGGCCAGATCCTCTACAATATCGGGTACAAGTACGAAGATGCAGCCCATGATACGGACAAGGCAAACCAGTTGTATGCGGAGCAGCTCGATGCATTTGACAGAGCGATCGCGATCGACCCGCAGAACGCCGATGCTTGGTTTAACAGGGCATACGCCCTTGCCGGCCTGAAACGCTATGACGAGGCGATCGCTGATTTCGATAAGGTACAGGCGCTCGATCCCTCATACCCGAACCTCGCGGCGAACCGGAAGATAGCCGTCCAGCTCCGTGACGCATCGGTTCCCGTTTATGCAGACTATTCCATACCGGTTGCAGCCGCGCTGGCGGCAATTGTCGGTGCAGTCGTCTGGTTTACGCTCAAACGGAAAAAATCAGGGTGACATTTACCCTTCTCTCTCACAGCCGTTTGGCAAGGTTGCAGGAGTAAAACCCGTGCGAAATGCGATGACATGAAAAGAGCCAACGTAACTCGATCATGCTGCAACCGATCCCTGGTCGTCCCACTCTATTTTTGAGAAAGAAATAATCCCGGAAGCCGCATCAGATAGCGAGGGTTAGATTATCTTCCCTTTTCGTAACAGATCATCGCTTCGTCACGTTTGCCGATCTTCTCGAGGACTTCGCCGATGTCGTTCCATACTTCCTTACGTCCGGGATCGACCTCGAGTGCCTGCTTGAAGGAAATGAGGGCATCCTGGTATTTTCTCAATTCGCATTGCACGCGTCCTTTATAGATCAATGCATCGGTAAAATCCGGCTGGATGTGAAGCATCTCGTCGAATGCCGCGAGTGCCTCGTTATACTGTCCGAGCGCGTTCAGGGCGCTTCCTTTGGTGAAATACGCGATCGAGAAACCCGGATCTATCGCCAGAGCCCGGTTATACGACTCTATTGCCTCTTCCTGGTGCCGCTGTGCTGCAAGAACCATCCCATGACGGGTCCAGCCTATCGCATTCTCGGGAGCCTTTTCGAGGACCGTTTCATAGGCTGCCTGCGCCTCCTCCATCCTCCCGAGATCGTAGAGGGTATTCCCCTTTGCCATCCACGCCTCTTCAAGATCTCCGTCCCGGGCGAGGGCCTTATCGAGTGCGTCCAGCGCATCCTGGGACATCCCGAGTTCGGCAAGTGCGATCCCTTTGTTAGTAAAGTACGCAGGATCCTGATCGATCTCGAGTGCACGGTCGTACGACTGGATCGCTTCGCGGAACTGGCCGAGAGAGGCAAGGGCCAGTCCATGGTAGAAATAGCTGTCCGCAGACCGGGGATTGCTTTCCACGGCCTGGTCGAGGGCGTTGATCGCATCGTCAAACCTCTCCAGCGAGAAGAATGACCGGCCTTTCCAGAAGAATGCCGGCGAGCAGAAGGGGTTCAGTTCGATTGCGCGATCGAACGAAGCAACGGCTGCCTCGTACTCTCCGAGCGAATAGAGCGCTCTTCCTTTTTCGAACGCCGCCACGGAAGAGCCCGGGTTGCAGACAAGAACGTGGTCGAAGGCCATGATCGCCTCTTTGTACCTGCCGATGGCCACAAGCACCTTTCCCTTCCGGAAATGCGCTTCCTCATAATCCGGGTTGATTGCGATTGCAGCATCAAATTCCCCGATCGCGTCTTCGAACCGCTGGATCCCGGCAAGTGCGATCCCTTTGTGATAGAAGACCTGGGAATACTGGCTGTTGAGGGAGATTGCGCGGTCGAAAGAACCGATGGCTTCGCTGAATTTTTCCAGACCGAGATATGCGATTCCCTGGTAATACCACGCCTCAGTATTATCGGGATCGATCTCCAGCACGCTGCGGAACGATTCAATCGCATCGGTTGCCCGGTTGAGCCTGATAAGGGCCATACCACGCTGCAGCAGGGGGAGGGTGTTGGCAGGATCGAGGGCGACAGCCCGGGAAAATGCATCGATTGCGGCGTCATACCTGCCAAGGTTCGATTCCGCAATACCCCGGTATATCCATGCATCCGGGTATTCCTTGTCCTCTTCGAGTGCCCGCGAGAATGCCATGACCGCTTCGTTGTTCATGGAGAGGCCGAGCAGCGCCCTCCCTTTCTGGTACATCGCTTTTGCACAGCGGGGGTCCCTGCCAAGAACGATATCGAGATTCTTTATCGATTCGTTGAATTTGCCGAGCTTGAAGAGGGAGACCCCGAGATAATAATAGGTCTTCTTTTCCTTGCTGTCGATGCCGAGCGATTTTGTATAACAGGTAATCGCATCCTGGTCCTGTCCATTCGCAGACAGCGCGATCCCCTTGGCTGTCCATGCTGCCGCAAGGGTAGGGCGCACGCGCAACGCCTGGTCGAAAGAAAGGATTGCATCGTTGTAATTCCTGAGCCGCGATAAGGCGATCCCCTTATGGTAGAGCGCATCCACATATTTCGGCTGGACGGAGAGGGCATTCTCATAAGCGCCGATACTCTCGCTGAACATCCCCAAGGCAAAGAGCGCCCGCCCCTTCTCGTAATGCGCAGGCCCGTAATCCGGCCTGATCTCCAGCGCCCGGTTGAACGCCTCGACCGCGTCCTCACAGTTGTCCACCGCTGCGAGTGCGGAGCCGCGCAAGTACCAGGCCTCGGCATTGGCGGAATCGATCTCCAGCACCTTCACGTACGACTCGATGGCATCGTTGAACCGCCCCAGCGTTGCGAGGAGAGTCCCGCGGTGCAGCCAGACCTCGATGGATTTTGCATCGATCTTCAGTGCCTTATCGTACGCTTCGACAGCCTCTTCGCTCTTACCGGAAGCCGCAAGGGAAAGTCCCATGCCATGATACGCGGCGCTGTTTCCGGCATCGATCCCGACACTTGCCCGGAACGCGGCGACTGCGTCGTCATGCCGTCCGAGGTGCGCAAGGGCGTAGCCCTTGTGGAAGTTCGCCGGACCGCTGTTCTTCCCGGTAGCCAGAACACGGTCGAATGTTTTTACTGCTTCACGGAACATTCTGAGCGATTCGAGCGCCTTTCCTTTTTCGAGCAATGCATCGGCATGGTCCGGATCTATCTCGAGGACGCGATCGAATGACTTGACCGCTTCTTCGAGCCTGCCGGATCCCGCCAGGGCAACCCCCCGGTAATAATATGTCGGGAGACTTGCGGGATCGATGGCTATGGCATGGTCGTACGCGGCTATCGCTTCTTCGGATTCACCCGAGAGATCGTGAGCACGGGCCTTGTTGTAATGGGCTTCGAAGTAGTCGGGGCTGATGGAGATCGCGCGATCGAAAGCTTCAATGGCTCTGGCATTCTGCCCGAGCCGGGACCAGACAATCCCCAGCTCGTACCAGAAAAGGGCCTGATCGGGAGCCAGGGCGAGGAGCTTCTCAAACGTGTCCGCGGATTCATGGTATTTCTCCAATTCGGCCTGCGATGCAGCAATATGATACACGGCATCGACATTCCCCGGATCGTTTTCGACAATCCTGGAAAGGGTGCGGATCGCATCTTCAAACTTTCCGAGGTTGTACTGGGCAATTCCCCTGCCGAACCCTGCCTCGCGGTTGTCCGGAGCAATCTCCAGTGCTCTATCAAACGAGAGTAATGCCTCGTCGTGCCTTCCAAGCGCAGCAAGAGCTTTACCCTTTCCCAGAAATGGCCGGTAATCGTGCTCATTGAGCGAAATAGCCTTTTCAAAGTCTGAAACCGCGTCGAGGGGACGGTCAAGGTGTACCAGCACAAGGGCGGAATGGTACCATATCTCCGCGATATCCGGGGAGAGTGACCGTGCCTGTCCGAATGCTACCAGCGCATCCCCGAACCTTTCGAGTTGTTCGAGCGAGAGTCCCCGGAGAAACGCAGGTTCGGATCGGTCCGGGAGGTGGGCCAGGGCCCGGCTGAAGATTTCTTCGGCTTCGGCATGGCGGTTGAGGCTTGCGAGGGCCCGCCCTTTTTCGAGGAGGATCTCACCGTTTTTCTCTTCAATGTCCAGTGCGAGATCCAGGATCCGGATCGCGTCTTCGTAGAGGCCGAGCCGGAAAAGTGTTTTGCCTTCCTCAAGAAGGAGTTCGGTATTGTGGGGGTCTGTCTGGCGTGCTTTTTCAAACGCAGCAACGGCTTCACGATCCCGGCCGAGGTGAACCAGTGCAATCCCCCTGTGGAACAAAGCCAGCGGATCGTCCGGCCGACGTACCAGCATCTCGTCAAATGCGGTAAGGGCCTCTCCGTGCTGCCCGAGGAGTTCGTGGGCGATCCCCTGGTTGAAGTAACTCTCGACAAAGTCGCGGTCGAGCTCGATAGCCCGGGAAAACGACCGGACAGCATCCTCGTTCCGCCCGGTTGCCGCATATGCCAGGCCAAGTTCGAAATAGCCCTCCTTTTTCGTGGAATCCAGTTCCAGGGCCCGGGTGAACTCCAGAACCGCATCGTCATATTTTTCCAGGTTGAAGAGAGCCGTGCCCCTTTCGAAATGGGCTTCGAATGTTGCGGGATTGACTTCGATGGCGTGGCCGAAAGCATCTTCGGCTTCGGCATACCCCCCGAGCTCAGAAAAGTCCCTTCCCATCAGGATCCATGCGTCGTATAATCCCGGATCCTGTTCGAGCGCTGAGCGGAACGCAATGACGGACTCATCGTGCCGCTTCAGCATGCTCAGGGCTTTCCCTTTTTGATAGCGTGCCCGGGTGTAGACCGGATCGAGGGAGAGGGTCCGGTCGAATGCCATCACTGCTTCCTGGTATCTCGATAACCGTGAAAGCGCGAGACCTTCATCGAAATACGCGTGGGCGAAGTGGGGATCGATCCGGGACGCTTGCACGAATGCCATGACAGCCTCTTCATCCCGGCCGAGTCTCGTAAGGGAAATCCCCTTATCATAAAACGCGTTTGCATATCGTGAGTTTATTGCGATCGCACGGTCATACGACTGGATAGCCTCGTTATACCGTTCGAGTTCGGCAAGTGCAATTCCCCGGTCGTACCACCCGCTCGCAGATTCCGGTTTGCCGGCAAGCGCACGGTCGAGCGCCCCGATTGCCTGCTCATAGCAGCGGAGCGAGAGATATGCACTCCCTTCACCAAAAAGAGCAGGCGTACAGGACGAATCGCGAGAGAGGACCTCTTCAAAATACGTTACCGCCTCTGCCGGTTTCTGCAGCTCGAGGCAGGTCCTCCCTTTCCAGTACCGGGCGATAACATTATCGGGTTCCAGCGAATTCGCCCTGTCAAGAACTTCTGCGGAGTCCTCAAACCTCCCGAGTTCATGGAGTACTTTACCTTTCAGGAGCCAGACTTCGGCGTTGCCGCTTTCCAACCGGAGGGAGGCGTCAAGGGCGTCGAGGGCTTCGTCAAACCGCAGGAGTTTTGTCAATACCTGGGCGCGGTTGTACAGGAGCCCCGGGTCGTCCGGAGTAGCAGAGAGGAGGGAGTCGAATGACTGGAGGGCGTGCTCGTATTTCCTGAGTGCCGCAAAGGCAAGGCCCGACTGGTAGACCGCGTCGGTGAGGGAAGAATCGTATTTCAGGGCATTGTCAAACGAACGAAGGGCTTTTTCAAATTTCCGGCTGTTGTAGAGGGCGATTCCCTTATAGTGATGCGCCTGTGCATGTTCCGGTTCATAACCAAGGACATAATCGAAGGCCTCTACTGCGGCATCGTTCTTCCCGAGACGTACAAGTGCCTGGCCCTTGCAGAATGCTGCATCCGGGAATGCCTGGTTCAGGACAAGGGCAAGATCGTATGAATTGATCGCTTCCTCGTCCCTTCCGAGGAGGGATAATGCCTGGCCCCTTCCGAAGGCTGCCCGGAAATGGCGGGGGTCGAGCTCGAGCGCTTTATCAAATGCCTCTGCCGCCCCGCTGAAATCTTTCAGCTGCAGCAGGGTCTCGCCTTTCTGGTACCAGGCAGCGGGGTCTTCCGGCAGGAGGCTGATGGACTGGTTGAACGAATCGAGCGCCTCCCCATAGCGCTCCATGGTGAAGAACGAGAGCCCGCGGTTGAAGTGGATGGCACCGGTGGCTTCCCCGAGCTGGAGCGCGCGATCATACGCAGCGACGGCTTCCGGATGCCGCCCGGTCTTTGCAAGGGTGCAGCCGAGATAGAACTCTGCGTCCTGTAACCCGGGCCTGATCCGAAGAGCACACTCGAAACAGGACAAGGCCTCTTCGAACCTGCCGAGCTGGAAGAGGGCATCCCCCTTGTCATACCATGCCTTCACGCACTGATCGTCGAAGCCGATTGCCTTATCCAGTGAGATCACTGCCTCGTCAAACAGGGATTTGCCAAGATACCCGGCGCCCCGGAAGTACCATGCCGCTGCATTCCCCTCATCGAACCTGATCGCCCGGTTAAAAGCCTCGATCGCTTCATCCCACCGTTGGAGGCGGATATAAGATTTTCCACGGTATAGCAAGACGAATACACTTCGGGGTCTCTGCCTCAGTGACTTCCCGAAGGTTTCGATGGCCTCCTTGAACCGGTCCAGCCGATAGAGGGCAAATCCCCTGCATGCAAGGAGCCCGGGATTGACTGCATCGCGTTCAAGGGCCCGGTCGAGCGCTATCACGGCATCTTCGAACCGGGACAGTTTCACTAGGGCTTTGCCGCGACCTGCGAGCGCTGCGGGGTCTTCCGGACTGATCCCGAGAGCGGAATCGTACGAGGAGAGTGCTTCCTCATGGTGGCCGATCTCCAGCTGGGCCAGCCCTTTTCCGGTCAGGGAATCAACCGCCCCGGGGTCGACCGCCAGCGCCCGGTCAAATGCGGCAATTGCCTCTCCGTATTCCCCGATGGAACTGAGGGCCGAGCCCCTCTCCGCGTGGACAGCCGGCGAGTTCAGCCCGAGCGCAATACTCCGATCGAACGACCCGACGGCCTCTCTTGCACGGTTGAGGCGGACACAGGCGAGCCCTTTCTCATAATGGGCCTGGGTTGCTTCAGGTTTTATCTCGATAAGCGAGTCGAACGCACCGACTGCGTCTTCGAGCCTCCCCAGGGCGACATACCCCCGTCCCTTTCCCATCCAGGCTTCACTGTTTGAGGGGTTGAGGGCCAGGGTCTCGGAGAATGATTCGATGGATTCGGGATAGCGATGCAGACGGAAAAGGGCCTCCGCCTTGCGGAAAAATGCCCGTTCGCAGGACGGGTCAAGGAGAACAATCTGGTCGTAAATCCCGAGTGCATCCTCCGTCATTTCCAGACCTACTAGCGCCCGTGCTTTCCCGTACAGTGCCGGAAGGTTCCCAGGGCTGATCTCCAGAACGCGATCGAATGCGGCGCACGCATCGCGGAACCTGCCGAGAGCGGCGAGTGCCCTGCCGTGCTGGAGGAATGCGTCGGTGAATTCGGGGATCAGCCTCGCGGCCTGTGCAAAGGACGATGCTGCCTCTTCCATCCTTTTCAGGTCTGCCAGCGCTGTTCCACGGTAATAGAAAGCCTCGCCAAATTCAGGCTGGTTGACCAGTGCCTGGTCGAACGCAGCCACCGCTTCCTCTTCCTTCCCAAGGCCAATCAGGGCCCGGCCTTTGTAGAACCAGGTGTGGGAGTTTGCGGGGTCCAGCGCCAGAGCCCGGTCATAGGCGGAGATAGAATCCTCGAACCGGCCTGCTTCGAAGAGGCAGAACCCTTTGATGAGCCAGCCGTTAGCGCGATCAGGTGTTGCAGCCAGAACACCGGTAAGACTCTGGATGGCATCGTCAAACCTGCCCAGCTCCGCGAGGGCGAGTCCTTTCTGGTACAGCGCCTCGATGTTCGCCGGATCTATCCCGAGACTCCGGGAAAACGCCTCGACCGCTTCAGCATGGTGGCCGGTCCTGACGAGGGACAACCCTTCCTGGAAGAGAACCTCACTGTTCTGCGGGTCGAGGTGGTGTGCAGCCTCGAAATTTTCGATTGCTTCCTCATACCGCTCCAGCTGTGCGAGCACGAGGCCCTTATGGTACAGAATCCTGGGATCGTCAGGGGTAAGCTCAAGTGCTATCGTCAGTGAGAGGACGGCTTCCTCGGGCAACCCCATTGCAGAGAGTGCTATCCCCTTGTTATAGAATGCAGGAACATATCCGGGGATGAGTTCGAGCACACGATCGAACGATTCGATAGCCTCCCGGTGTCTTCCCAGTCTCAGCAGCAGCATTCCCCTGTCAAAGTGAGCCGGTGCACTGGCAGGATCCAGTTCGAGGGCCCGGTCGAGCGACAGGACGGCCTCTTCGCCCCGGTCGACTCCCGCAAGGATCGTTCCTTTGTGGTGCCAGGCTTCGGAAAAGCCGGGATGCAGGTCAAGCGCCTTTTCGATGGCATACAGCGCTTCAGAGGAACGTCCGAGATCATGGAGTGCGCATGCCTTGCGGTACCAGGCATCTGCGGAAGCCGGATCGATTGAGAGCACCCTGTCAAAGGCGGCGATCGATTCTTCGAACCGGTGCAGTTCGGCGAGTGCAAGCCCCGATTCGAAATACGCCGGGGCAAAATCCGGAACCGCAGCCTGAGCTATACCGAATGCAGCGACAGCGTCATCAAACTTTCCCAATTTCAGCAACGCTGACCCGCGATAGAATGTGGCCAGGGAAAGAGCAGAGTCGAGCTGCAACGCCCTTTCGAACGCTTCCACGGCTTCTCCAGCGCGGCTTGCCGCAAGGAGAGCGATACCCCGGTGGAGCAGGACTGTCCCGTCCTTCGGGTTCAGGGCGAGTGCACGATCGTACGCGTCGATAGCTTCGGGGATTTTCCCGGCATCGAAGAGGGCCCTCCCTCTCTGATAATGGGCGTGGACATTATTCGGGTTTTCGTTGATGACCTTGTCGAAATCCTTTATTGCTTCCCGGAATTTTCCGAGGCGGTACAGGGCAATTCCTTTCCTGAGGCGGGCGTCGGAATACCGTGGTTTCAGCTGGAGCGTCTTGTCGAAAGCAAAGACAGCCTCGCTGAAACGGTTCGTCGCGGCAAAGACCCGGCCCCTGTGGTAAAACGCGAGGGCGTTTTCAGGGTCGTTGATGAGTGCACGGTCGAGCGAACTCAGGGCATCGTCGAAACGGCCGAGTTTTTCCAGGGCAAGCCCTTTATGGTAATGAGCGTCTGCATTGCTTGTGTCTTTCTCAAGATTCCTGTCGAACGCTTCGATTGCTTCCGTATTTCGTCCCAGCCTCTCCAGCGCAAAACCAAGGTGGTAATACGCTTCCGTATATGAAGGTTCGATGGTGACTGCGCGGGTCAGCGCTGCGACAGCGTCATCGAATTTTCCCGACTCGATGAGCGATCTTCCCCGGTAGTACCATGCGGGGGCGGATTCCGGGGCGATCTTGATCATCGTATCGAAGGAGGCCAGCGCTGCCCGGTGATCCCCAAGTCTTGCGAGGGCGAGACCCTTGTGGAAGTGAGCATCTCCGTTATTCGGATCGATCTCAAGCAGCACCTCGAATACATGGATGGCTTCCTCTACCCGGCCGAGTCTTTCGAGGGAACGGCCTTTGAACTGGAAGGCGTCAGTACACCGCTGGTCCAGCGAGATCGCCCTGTCAAACGATTCGATCGCCTCCTCGTACCTCCCGAGTTCGAAGAGCGCCTTTCCGTTCTTCACCCACCCCTCGGTCTGATCGGGATCGATCCGGAGGGATTTGGTGAATGCATCCTTTGCCTCCTCGGTCCTCCCGAGATCAAGGAGCGCATCACCCTTGCGCGTCCAGATTGAAAAGAGTGCCGGGTTGATCTCAAGCGCCCGGGAAAATGAGAGCACAGCATCGGATATCTTGCCGGTGTCGTACAGCGTCGTCCCTTTCCGGATCCACCCCTCCGTGAGTTCGGGATTTATCTCCAGTGCCCGGGTGTACGAGACGAGGGCATCCTGTTTGTTTCCCAGAGAGTACTGCGAATTGCCCTTCTGCATCCAGATCTCGACAAGGGTGGGGTTGAGGGTAAGGATCCGGTCGCATGTTTCGATCGCTTCCTGGAATCTCCCGAGCCGGTCGAGCGCCCCTGCTTTGGAGATGAGGGCTTCGATCAGCGACGGGTTCGACGCGAGGCTTTTGTCGAGAAGGGCGATTGCCTCCTCCTGTTTTCCCATCTGCGACAGTGCGACGCCCTGGTACAGGTAACTCTCCGTGAGAGCCGGGTCGAATCCGATTGCCCGCCCGAGGGACTCGATCGCCTTTTCGTACTGCCGTGCCTGGATATATGCCAGGCCCAGATAGTAATGCGAATTTGCATTCGTCGGATCGATCTCCAGCGAGCTCAGGAATGCGGTGATCGCTTCGGTATACCGTTCGCGCTGGAGGAGTGCGATCCCTTTGAAGTGGAAGGCAGCAGCGTTGGTGGAGTCGAGAGCGAGCGACCGATCGAACGCACGGATCGCATCATTGTATCTCTCCCGCCCGGCAAGGGCGATTCCCAGATAATAATGACCGGATGCATTCTCCGGATCGATCGAGATCATACCTTCGAACGCTTTTATCGCATCATCATACCGCTCCCGCTGGGCAAGCGCAACCCCTTTATTATAGAGGATCTCGGGATCGCGCGGCGATATTTCAAGCGCGCGATCGTACGAAACGACTGCTTCGAGATGTTTTCCCATCCGCGCCAGTATTTTTCCCTTCTGGAGGAACGCCGGTGCACATCGCCGGTCGATATCGATGGTCCGGTCGAATGCCAGGATCGCATCGTCAAACTTTTCAAGCGCGGCAAAGGCAAGCCCCTTGAAGTACCATGCCCGGAACATGCGGGGTATCCCGGAAAGCACGTCGTCAAGGACGGCAATCGCATCTTCGTAGTGCGAAGTCCTGAACAGGCAGACCGCCTTCCCGAACTTTGCGTCGACGGCGGTCGGATCGAGCGCGATTGCACGATCATACGCCTCGATCGCGGAGTCCGGGTGACCGGCTTTTTCCAGTGCCAGTCCCCGGTTCAGCCATCCGCCGGCATGGGAGGGATCCAGTGCGAGAAGCGACTCGAAGACCAGGACGGCGTCTTCATACCGGGCAAGCTTGAGCAGGGCAGTCCCCTTCCCCAGGAACGAGGATATATGCCGGGGGGAGACCGCGAGCGCTGAATCGAATGCCCCGACGGCATCGTAGTACCGTTCAAGATTGATCAGGGAGGACCCGCGGCTGTACAGGGCGGGGAGATGCTGGGGATCGATCCTGATCGCCTGTTCGAATGCATCGATCGCGTCGTTATCGCGTCCCGCGCTGGAGTAAGCGAGTCCCAGGTTGTATTGGGCGTTCGCATCGTCCGGGTTGATCGCGAGGGTATTCTCGAACTCCGCGATCGCCTCGTCGTACCGCTGCTCCTGGAAAAGGGCGAGCCCTTTTGCGAAGTGGATCTCCGGGTTGCCGGGTTCGAGCCCTGCGGCTCGTTCAAATGCCGCAAGTGCCTCGGGATACATGCCGAGCTGGGTGAGGGCGATGCCTTTCTGGTAATGGGCATCGGCACACGCTTCGTTCATTTCAAGCGTGCGGTCGAAAGACCTGACTGCATTTTCGTACTGGCCGAGAGCGGAGAATGCGATCCCCTGGTAACACCACGCCCAGATATTCCGGGGGTCCTGCGCAAGGGCGCGACCGAAGATTTCTACCGCTTCGTCGTTCCGGCCGAGTTTGACGAGCGCGATGCCCTTCCTCACTCCGGGTTCGGGATTAGACGGGTCGGCAGCCGTCGAGTGATCGAATGCCTCGATTGCCTCCGGATATTGTTTGAGCTGGAGATATACAATCCCGAGATAGTACAATGCAAGCGGGTTTTCCGGATCCTTCGAGAGTGCGGCATTCAGCTCTTCGAGGGCCTCGTGAAACCGATCGGTTTCAAGGAGCGCTATCGCTTTGTAGTAATACGGCTGTGCATCGGAAGGATCCATCGCGATAGCGTGGTCAAACGCCTCTATTGCCTCGGTAAAACGACGGCAGCCGGCGTAAGCAATGCCGAGGTAGTAAAACCCGGGGGCATTCTCCGGATCTTTTTCGATCGACTCTTCAAACGTATTGACAGCGTCATCGTACTGCTCCAGCCGGGAAAGTGCGATGCCTTTCCAGAAGAGAAACTTTGGATCCCCGGGCCTGATGCCGAGTGCCTGGTCGAAAAAGGCGACCGCTTCACGATGATTCCCCAGCTGCGTGAGCGCCAAACCTTTCCCGAATAATGCCCGGACACAGGATTTATCGATCCCGAGCACCCTTTCGAATGCCTGTACGGCCTCATCGTACCGATCGAGAGAGGAGAGCGAGACGGCCCGGTAGCACAATGCCGGAAGGTTGTCCGGCTCTTCGGCCAGGATGGTATCGAACACACCGACCGCCTCTGCATGCCGGGCAAGCTTTGCGAGGGCCATCCCCTTGCTCAGGAAGGCCCGGGTGAGTTTCGGGTTTAGCCGGATAGCCTGCTCAAATGACGGTACGGCTTCTTCGGTCCGGTCGATTCTCACGAGTGTGTTACCCCGGCACAGCCAGGCTTCGGTAGAAGCGGGGTTCTGTTCCAGAGCTTCGGCAAGGACACCCAGCGCCTCTTCATAGCGGGAGAGGTGGAAGAGGGCTTTTCCCTTCCCGAAAAGCGCCTCTCCATTGTCGGGATCGATCTCCAGCACGCTGTCGAAATCACCGATGGCATCCTCATACTGCCGTGACCGGTTGCGGGCGGTTCCCCGCTGGAGGAGGGACGGGACATTGGTGGGATCTATTCTGATTGCGGCGTCAAGGGCCCGTATGGCATCATCTCCCTTTCCCAGCCGGATGAGGGCGAGACCCCGGTTGAGATGGGCATTGACATAATTCGGGTTGATGCGTATGGCACCTTCGAATGACTCGACGGCTTCCTCGAATTCCCCGAGGCTGGCATACGCAAGTCCCCGGTCATAAAATGCCTGTGCATAGTCCGGGCGTGCCTGGATGCATCGTTCGAAGGATTCTGCGGCTTCACGGAACCGGCCGAGCCTGGCAAGGATCAGTCCTTTCTGGTGGAAGGCGTGAGCGTTCTCCGGATCGAGGGTGATCGTGCGGTCGAACTCCTGGATCGCATCTTCCGTTCTTCCGAGCTTTGCAAGGGCAAAACCCTTGTGATATGAGGCCTCCGTAAAACCGGGGGTGATCTCCAGGGCCTGGTCGTATGCCTGGACTGCCTCGGAAAACCTCCCGAGTGAAGCAAAAGCGATTCCTTCCTGGTAGGCCGCCGATGCACAGCCGGGATCATGTTCCAGCGCATTCGAAAACGAGTCGATCGCTTCCTTGTGCCGTCCGAGACGCGTGAGGGCGATCCCGCGGTAATAGAACGACCCGGCATGGTCGGGTCTCAGTTCGAGGGTCTTTGCAAAGGATTCGAGCGCTTCCTCGTACCGGCTGAGATTTATGCACGAGACGCCTCTCCGGTAGAGGGCATCGGAATTCTCGGGCTGGAACGAGAGTGTCCGTTCAAAGTCCAGCATCGCTTCGTGGAACTGCCTCAGACGGAAAAAGGCGATTCCCCGGTGATAATACGCAAGGGCGTTGACGGGGCTGATTTCGACCGCCCGGTCAAAAGCGGCGACAGCATCCGGGTATTTCCGGAGCTCATGCATCGTAAGGCCGAGGTAGTACCATGCATCGAGGAGCTGGGAATTCAGCTCGATTGCTTTCCTGAACGAATCAACCGCTTCATCCAGTTTCCTGATCCGGAAAAGGGAGATCCCTCTGAGGCCCCAGAGGTCGGCATGACCGGGTTCCTGTGCAAGGAAATGCCCGGCAGATTCTGCGGCCTCCTCGTACCTCTCCTGTTTTGCATAAATGAAGCTGCGGTAGTACCAGACCCATGTGTCACCGGGGTCGATCTCGATCGCCTTGTCGAAGGCTTTCAGCGCATCGTCGTATTTTTTTATCTCGTACAGGGAGATGCCCTTGTTGTAATACGCCTTCGAATAGGTAGGCACAATATTGATGGCACTATCGTAGGCCACAATAGCTTCATGGTGCCTCCCGAGGTCTGCCAGGGCGATTCCCTTATTGTAGTACACCTTTGCGTGTCGCGGATCCACGGTGAGCGCGTGGTCGTACGCGCTGATCGCTTCCTTGAAATTCCCGAGTTCGTAATGGGCGATGCCCTTGAGAATCCACGCCTCGGCATTATCGAACTTTATCGCCAGCAGCCGGTCACAGGCCGCTAATGCTTCCTCGTTCCTGCCGATTTGCGCGAGGGTCGCCGCCTTATTGTACCAGGCGTTGGGATCGGATGGTTCGAGAGCGACGGCATGATCGTATGCATCGATCGCATCATCATATTTCCCCAAATCATACAGGGCAATACCTTTGAAATAGTACGCTTTTTCAAGGCCGGGATCAAGAGCAAGTCCACGGTCAAACATGATGATCGCTTCCTGAAACCTGCCGAGATCATAGAGCTCGATGCCCTGCCGTAACATCGCCTCTGCATCACTCTTGCTCATGGATCGGACCTCTCAAAAGATTATCTTCGCGTATTCCGTATTCCTGCCTGAAACTGCTCTGTATACAGGTTGTTAAACGGCGGCATATACCCTTTCCGGTACTTAACTATGTACTTCACGGATTTATCAATCCTATTTTATACGCATCGCAGAGCAGGCTCCGACCGTTTTTAAACTGAAAAGAACGTTTCTATAGCAGGTTGTCCAACGAGCCGCGAAATATTTATAAGATATTTTAAAAAACTCCTCAATCGATATTTCCTTTCTTGGGGACCGTTATCGAAGTATCAACAAACACGTACCCGCCTTCGAACTGGATCTGGTAGGTCCCGGCATCCCTGATGATGATTGATTTTGAAGGATTTTGGTCATATTCCCCGCCGTACCCGTCTTTTTGCACGACTGTCGCATTATTGTCCTTGTCAAAGACAGTCACCTGGAACCAGCTGTTCTGGTCCGGACGGGTCACATTGATGATCCTCCCGTCGTCCCCATCGATCTTGACAATGTCCCGGTTCGGGATCCATTTTTCATCGGTCTGGATCTGGGGCGTGACATTGAAAGCGATGGTCATCGGAGGGGTTGACAGGTGATAGGAGATCGCAGTCCGGTTGTAGGTCCAGAGCTGGCTGTTCCGGTATATCTCGAACATTTCCACGGGAGGCAGGGTAAGGACCGGCTGAGGCGTCGTATGCACGTAATCGCTGATATTGTCATCCCCGTTTGAGATCGGCGTATCATACAGGACATACGGTGAGCCCGTTCCCGAAGCTGGCAGGATATCGATTGAAGTTGCCATGGGAGCATCCTGATTCTGGACGTACGAAGAATCGGGCCCTACCGGGGCATCGTCCGGGGAACCTGTCGTCAGGTTAGCCGTCGGCACTGACAGCCCGGCCTGTTCGCTGCCGGAAGCGGACGAGGCGTTCAGGAGCGAGCCGGGATCAACCTGGTCCACCGAAGGATCAGAAAGGAACTGATCCTGCTGGGCGACCGGCGTCATCGGCTCGATCTGGGATGCCTGGACCGGCAGGGTATCCTTCGGAGTCGTTGCCTTTGCCTGTGGGAGGGTTGAAATCAATGCAGTAGACTCGATGATGATGATGATAAGCATTAACCCGAAGATAGCAGAGATCAAAGACTTCTGCATAATTGAGAAGTACTCATACCCTGATCGTTTATATATTATTTCATCGTACAAAACCTGATTATTTAACTTTAAAGTTCAACCATACAACTGAAAAGTTCTCTCCCGTTTTGAAAATGATATTTAAGAGCCCTTCGTTTTAAAGATGCCTTCTTTTCGGCGACACGCTGTGTTTGCAGGGATCCGTCCCGGATTTTCGGAGAGTGGGAACGTAACCTCCACGGAATGGAGGGAAGTTACCTTTTTGACACGCCGGGGAGATGTTCTAGGGTTCCGGCCGCTCCCGGATGTAGCCGTTTATTGCCGTGAGGGTAGGGCTGTCCATCATTACCGAAAAATCGAGGTCTACAACAAATACGGGAAAACGGCCGGCAAGGGAATTCCTCCTGACCTGGTATATCTTTGATTCGAGGAGAATGGTCGTTGAATCGAGACGGTAATCCGGTCCGGGTCCCGCCGGGGCCTGATCACGGCTGGTGCCGAAGAGCCCGGTGAGGGCCTGTTCCTTGTAATCGAAGAGCCGCTCCGCCAGGATCCGGCTCGAGGAACCGTGGATGTACCTGACCGCGAAATACTGGCTGAAGGCAAGGATCGCGAGGAGAAAAACAAGGTATCCTATTGCAGAGAGACCGGATTCGGAGAGGAACATGCCGACCGTGATCCCCGGGAGGAGGATGATGGTCGTCATGAACAGGATGAAGGATACGATAAACCCTGAAAAGAAGAGGGCAGTGATAACCCATGCGGGGATCCTCTCGCGCTGCATCCGGTTTTTTACCCGCTCTACGTTCCGGACGAACTTTGTGGAGAAGGGTTCGAGTTTCCACACCAGGGCATAGAATACGATGATCGCCAGCGCCTGCAGTACCACGATGAGAATCGTGAACTCCGGCACCTTCATCGTGAAAAAAGCGATCACCGAGAAGAGCAGGTCCACCGAAAAGATAAGGCATATGCCGGAGGAAAGGGCCCTGCTGTTGATGAAAAATACGTTCATGAACAGCCGGGTCATCCGGGATGTGCCGGAGACGACCCCCATCTTCTGGAGCCACGAGACGAACCGGAAGATGTCGGGCGTGAACAGCGCCACCCCCGAACTGCTGGTGGGGATGAGGAGCGAGACGAAGTAGAACATATTCAGGTAAAAGCTCGCCGCGATGAACAGGGGGATGTAATCATGCCGGGAGAATGCAAAGATCCCGTTTACCAGGAGGCAGATGAAAAGAATACTGTGCTCGGAGAAGCGCCGCCCGTCCCCACCGAGGATCTCCGCCCGGGACTTCCTGACTGATGCAATCTCCCTCTCGATGATATCCGGGAACCGTGCATCGTCATCGAGTGCCGGAGGGGTGCGGTTTTCTGAATTCATCTGAATTTCCACCAGTCCTCATCGTGGTCCGCTTCTTACAGCCTGCCGGACCTCAGCTCTTAGAGACTCCTTTTGCCATAGATACCGGGGCAGGATTTCCCGCCAACTGCCGGAGCGGATGGAGCCATCCGCAATGTATGCACGTCTTGTTTAAAGAATTACTACTAAAAAAATGGACGGGTTTAATCGTCAAGCCTATGCCGAGATTTGAACTCGGGACTTCCTCCTTACCAAGGAGGCACACTGCCGGGCTGTGTCACATAGGCATTTTTTTCAGGGGTGTAAGGAAGAAGTCAGTGTTGCCCAGTCTTTGCCGGGGATGAGCCCTGCCGGCTGCGCCACTGATGCCTACTAGTGTTGTGAGTAATCCTTATAAAATATTGCGGAAAAATATCCGGAATTCCGTCGGAATCCGGCAGGAATTTCGCCGAAGTCCCCGGACAATCGCGCGTGGAGTGTCCCAAATCCGAAATTTTTCTTCAGAAGCATCCCTATGATTTTTCCGGATGCCCGTGGTTGGGATGACCGGATCATGAAAGTTTCCGGCGCCCCTTGAGTTCAGGCACGAGGACAATCCCGAAAACCCCGGCAGAGGGTGACAGATCCCTGTGGCACCGCCGTGGGGCGTTTGTGTTCCGGAAAACCCGTACCATATACGTAAACTTATGTGAGCCTGCCTTGAATAGTACTGCGATTACATGGCGACAGGCAGGGAGATTGCAGAAAAACTCCACGATCTCGTGGACCGCGATATGACGTTCATGCACATCTGCGGCACGCACGAAGCCGCGATTGCCCGGACCGGGCTGCGCAGTCTCCTGCCCGAACGGCTGAAAATTGTCATGGGACCGGGGTGCCCGGTCTGCATTACCCCGCAGGGGGAGATCGATGCCGCGCTGGAACTCGCGGAAAAAGACTGCATCGTCGCAACGTACGGCGATCTCCTCCACGTCCCGGGGGCAAAAGGGTCGCTTGAGTCCTGCGGCGGAGACGTCAGGATCGTCCAGGGCGTCCATAAGGCAGTCGAGATCGCCCGGAAGACCGACAGGGAGGTCGTCTTCATCTCGGTCGGGTTCGAGACGACCGCCCCGACCGTCGCCGCGATGATACTGACCAACCCCCCGGAGAACTTCTCGATCCTCTCCTGCCATCGTATCGTCCCGCCGGCAATGAAGTGGCTCCTCGAACAGGGCGAGGCAAAGCTGGACGGCTTCATGCTCCCGGGCCACGTCTGCACGGTCATGGGATACCGGGAATACGAGCAGTTCCCGGTACCGCAGGTCGTCGCGGGATTCGAGCCGGAAGAGATCCTGCTCGGCCTCCTGATGCTCGCTCGGCAGGTGCGGGAGGGGGTCCACCGGGTGGACAATGCCTATCCCCGCGCGGTCTGCCGCGAGGGGAACGAAAAGGCGATGAAGATCATGTACGAGGTCTTCGAGCCTTCGGACGTCGAGTGGCGCGGGTTCCCGGTCATCCCCGGCTCAGGCCTCCGGCTGAAAAAAGAATTTGAGCAGTACGATGCGCAGAAGAAGTTCGGGATCGTCTTCGCACACGTCACCAAACATTCGGCGTGTATGTGCGATAAGGTGCTCCGGGGGCTGGCCGGCCCCTCCGATTGCAAACTCTTCGGGAAGGTGTGCAGCCCCCGGAAGCCGGTAGGCCCATGCATGGTGAGCCATGAAGGGGCATGCAAGATCTGGTACATGTACCGGCAGAAAGCGAAGTGATAGTTTCCGGAAAACCCGGGGTCAGATCCGAATCTGCACTCCGGGGGAGAGGATGTGAAAGCCGGCCCTGTAAAGACGAGGCCAACGGGGACCGTTTCAGCCTCCGATCACCCCTTTTTTTGGGATCCACCTACGGTTTCGCGACAAAAAACAGCGGAGTAATTCCTCAAAACGCCCATTCCGGCCTCAGATTTGCTGGAATGCGGTCGATCCATGCCGCAAAATCACAGGTAACAGCAGGGCTGTACGGGAGGATTGACCGAAATTCGGGCTGGAGGAGGCCCCCTGAATGGGACGGGAATAGCCCTGCAGTACCAGAAGAAATGCATGTACCTCATTTTGATGCAGCGGATATGAGCCGGGGAACGATGCGAACGAACGGGCACGGAAAATTAACCGAGTGACGGGATTCAGGAAAAATGGATCGACAACTCCCGTGAAGAAATTATGTGTTGCCGGAAATAAATTCGGAATACCGGAGGCAGCGGATAAAAACCGGAACAGCAGGGATCTGAAATATTCTTCAGCCTCGATGTAGCAATTTCCTGTCCGAGACATTTATTAACCTATGGGATGTATTATTCTGACACCTCTTGCACCATGCAAAGGATGTAACGATTGCCTCGGTAGGGTAGTGGACATCCTAGAAGCCTCCGGAGCTTTTGACCCGGGTTCAAATCCCGGCCGAGGCGTACTGTTTTGTAAGATCTTTTTTCTGCACCGGAGATCGTACCGGATTTTTCCTTTTGCAAAAAGTCGTTAAAAAAAAGGAGATGTATTACAACTCCGGTTTTTTGCAGAGCGCGGTAACCAGCAGGACTACGCCCTCTTCGATGTCGTGGATGTCCAGCACCTCCACCGGCGAATGGATATAGCGGGCCGGGATGCTGAGGGTGGTGCTGGGGATCCCGCCCCTTGTCAGGTGGATCGCGGTGGCATCCGTGGTCCCTCCGCTTCCGACTTCCAGCTGGATATTGACCTGGTTTGCTTCCGCGGCTTTCTTCAGCCAGTCAACCATCTTCCTGCTCGCGATGAGGCCACGCCCGCTGCTGTCGACGATGGTGATGACCGGGCCCCTGCCCATCTCGCAGGGAGCGTCCTTCATCTCGATGCCCGGGTGGTCGCCGGGAATAGTCACGTCAGTCGCCACGGCGCAGTCGGGGTTGAGCGCGTACGCGCTGGTACGGGCGCCTTTCAGCCCGACTTCTTCCTGCACGGTGAAGACTGCATAGATGGTCAGGGGCGATTTTACTTCCTTCACGGCCTTGATGAGCATCGCGACACCGGCGCGGTTGTCGAAGGCCTTCCCGGAGACCCGGTTGTTCGCAAGCTCGGTGAATTCCCGGTCGATGGTGATCGGCGTCCCGATCTCTATCCCGAGCTTTGCTACGTCGTCGCGGTTCGAAGCGCCCACGTCGATGAACATGTCATCGATCTTCACGCCCTTCTTCCGCTCCTCCTCGTCCATCATGTGCGGGGGTTTTCCGCCAATGACACCCGCACATTCCCCCTTCCCGGTGTGGAAGACGACCCGCTGGTTGTACAGGGTCGGGCCGTACCACCCCCCGAGCGCGACGAACCGGATGAACCCCTTGTCGTCGATATACTTCACCATGAGCCCGATCTCGTCCATGTGGGCTGCGAGCATCACCGAGAATTTGCCGCCTTTTTTTACGGCGATGAGGTTCCCCATCGGGTCTTCCCGGATCTCGTCGACATGTCCTTTCAGTTCTTTTTTGATGACGGCAAAGACGCTGCCCTCGCTGCCGGAGACGCCGTGGGCGTTTGACAGCTTCTTCAATAGTTCCCTGACCATGTGATTCACGCAACCGCTTTTTGTATCCGTTCAAGCGCCCGGTGCAGGTTATCCCGCGACGTCGCGTAACTGAACCGGGCATATGCCGGCGCACGGGTGCCGAAGGCTGAGCCGGGAACAATTATGATACCCGCATCGATAATCTTTTGGATGACCGCCGGTCCCATGGGGACGAAGGCGTAAAATGCCCCTTCCGGGACCGGGAACGAGAAGCCGAGATCCGAGAGCCCTTTCACGATGATGTCCCGGCGCACCCGGTACTCGTCCCTCATCATGGCGACCGGCCCCTGGTCGCCCTCGTAGGCAGCGAGCGCCGCGTATTGGGAGATGGAGGTCGCGCAGGCCTGGCAGTACTGGTGCACCTTGAGGCACTGGGTGACAATATCCGGGGAGGCTGCGAGATACCCCAGCCGCCACCCGGTCATCGCATAAGTCTTGCTGGTCGCATTGACGGTCACCACATTGTCGCCGAACTGCGCTGCGCTCCAGTGCTTCTTGCCGTAGATGAAATGCTCGTATACTTCATCGGAGACCACGGTAACTCCCTTGTCGTTCGCGTATTCCACGATCGCTTTGATGGATTCCCTGCTCTCCACCGCACCGGTCGGGTTACCGGGGGAGTTCAGGATGAAGACCTTCGCGCCGTCCATCAGGTTCTTCGCCTCTTCAATGTCCACGTGAAAACCCGCGGTGAGCGGGACGCTTACCGGGACACCGTCTGCGAGGGATGCGAGCGACAAATAGGAGACGAAGCCGGGATCGGGGCAGAGCACCCGGTCGCCTTTCTCGACAAGGGCCTGCAGGACGATGTGGAGCGCCTCGCTCGCGCCGGCCGTGACAATGAGGTCGTCCGGCGTATACGGGATGCCGTTCTCCCGTTTGAGTTTTGCACTGATGGCATCCCGGAGTTCCGGGATCCCGGTCCCCGGCGTATAGCCGGTCTTCCCCTCGCAGATAGCCCGGATTGCCGCATCCTTGATGTGCTGCGGCGTGTCGAAATCCGGCTGGCCGAGGCCGAGATTGATCGAATCCGGCCCCGCGGCCTCGAATATCCTCCGGATTCCGGACAATTCGATCTGCCCGACGCGTGCTGCAAACTTCACAATCTTTTCTCCCTGCGTGGTCATTCGATATTCGTGTGCCGGTTCTTCAGGGCATTCTCGTCGGTCTTGGTGATCTCCATGAGCCGCGAGATAACGGCATCCGCAAAGATCATCGATACCGTCTCGAAGAGCGTCCCGAGCGGGGCAAACGACTTGTGGTCTCCCATCATCTGGCGGATCTCGAACTCGACCGCATCGTCCTCGACATCGTCGCGGTGGTGCTCGATGATGACGCAGCTGTCGGCGATACGTCCTATCCGCGAATCGCGGTTCGAGGTGATGAGGCAGATCTTGGCACCGATCTCCCTGGCAGTCTCTGCGATATCCGCGACGGTCTTCGTCCGGCCCGATCCCGAGAAGACCACCATCGCATCGCCCCGGTTCATGGCCGGCGTTATCGTCTCGCCGACAACGTACGCCTGAAACCCGAGGTGCATCAGCCGCATGGCAAATGCCTTCGCAACGAGCCCCGACCTCCCCGCCCCCATGACGTAGATCCGTTTTGCCGCGAGGATCTCCCCGATGAATCTCTCGACATCGTCATCGGATATGGTGCCGGCGATCGCCCGGATCTTCGATGCCATCAGCCGCATCATGTCCTGAACCCTGTGATTCTCCATGGTTTGCCCGTAACAGAATACATGGGCAAAGTAGATGAGAATTTCGTCAGAATCACCGAAATCTTACCGGGAACGGGGAAAAGGGAAGGATCTTAATACCTGCATCAACATAAAAAATAGACGTGAAAGTGCCTCTGGTGAAATGGGCCGGCGGGAAAAGGCAGCTCCTGAAGAGACTCAACGGCCGGCTGCCGCAGAGCTGGGGCACGTATTTCGAGCCTTTTGTCGGCGGGGGAGCATTGCTGGTGGATCTCCACAACCAGGGGAAGATCAAGACGGCAGTAATATCCGATCTCAACAGTGAGTTGATCAATTTTTATCGTGTGGTCCAGAGAAAACCCGAAGAGCTGATCGAGGAGCTGAAGGATCCGCTCTTCCAGAACACCCCGGAATCCTTCCGGGAAGTCAAGGCCGGGTTCAACGAGATCATCGGTACGAATAAAAATGCCGTCAGGAGGGCAGCGTTCCTGATCTACCTCAACAAGCACGGGTTCAACGGCCTCTGGCGCGTGAACAGCCGGGGGAAGTATAACGTTCCCTTCGGCAGCCACGCGAAGCGGAATATCCCGTCGGACCAGTCGATCCTGAATTTTCACGCCATGCTCAGCCGCGTCACGATCCTGAACAAGGATTTCGAAGCGGTGGTGAAAAATGCCCGAAAGAACGATCTCGTCTATTTCGATCCGCCCTACCAGCCCATATCGAAGACCGCACGGTTTACCGGTTATAATCCGGATGGTTTTAAATTCGAGGATCAGGAGCGGCTTGCGAAGGTGTTCGGAAGGCTTTCAGACCGGGGGGTTCTTGTCATGCTGAGTAATTCCCGGATTCAGGTTATCGAGGATTTGTATGAAGGTTTTACCATCCGTGAGGTGGAAGCGAAACGGTTCATCAATTGCAACGGGCAACGCCGGAAAGGCATTTTTGAAATTATTGTGACAAATTATTGATTTTTTCATATTTTGGACAGGGACAGCGAAGAAGGGGGGGTATCCGGACACCCCCCACCCCCCATGGAGGGGGGGTGGTTCCGGTTTGAAAACTAAATGGAGGGGGGGTATGGGGGCACCCCCCCCAACCGGATTTTACAGATAAACCGGCATGCGCCAAGCCATGACTTTGTGTGGAGCCGTCGACGGAGTCGCGAGTCGGGCCAGACTTCCGGGCATGACAGGCCGGAATATTTCCTGCCAACAGAATGGGGGGTATCCGGAGACCCCCCTCCCCCCCAGGGTGGGGGGGTGGTTCCGGTTTGAAAGCTAAATGGAGGGGGGTATGCGGGCCCCCCTCCCGTTTAGTCCGGGTTTACGTCACGGATGTTCCGGACCGTACTCTATCGGAGAATTCCGGCAGGACAGATCCCCTTCAGGATCCGCGAAGGGAAAAAATCCTAGGGTTTATACCGCTCGATTTCCCCGAACGGCACCAGATTTTCGCCTTCCGGCACCGATATCGCCCCGTGGCCGCCGCAGATGATACAACGCCTGCCGGAATTCCTGAGTTTCCCGTCGGTCTCGCGCGCGAGGTCGAGAAGCGCCCGGCGCTCCTTACGGGCGAGCTCGCTGTCTACGTTGACGGAGGTGACGAGGAACGCCGCGAGGGAACTGTAATCGGCCCGTTCCCGGGAGAGGCTCGCGAAGTTGATGACGCTGTCTCCGGCAAAGAGCAGCCCGTGGTCGGGAGAGAACAGGAATACCTGCCCGTACGTGTGTCCTCCCAGTCCGTCGAGAACCTCCAGTTCGAGGTCACCGACTACCAGCTTTTCGATGACCGGGAAGATCCCCCTGCACGCGCCCGATGGTTCCGGGAAGCAACGGATGCCGGGAGGAGTCCTGAACTTCGAGAAGAGGTTGATCATCTTGGTGTAAAATGCCTCCAGAACAGAGTGTTCGTTACGGGAACCGTATGCCCGGTTGTTCTTCCCGATGATGGAGAGGGTGCCACGGTGCATGAACACCGGAAGCGAAAAGTAACCGGATGCCCCGCAGTGATCGGCATCGGCATGGGTGACGATGATCTTTGAGAACCCGCGGTCGTCGCTCAACCCGTACCGGGCGAACATCGCGATCACGTCGTCGTGGTAGATCCCGTAACCGGTATCAACCATCACCCGGTCGTCCGGGCTGTCGATGACAAAGATATTCCCCCCGCACGGGACCTGGAAGCAGAAAAGCCTGCACCGGTCCGAGATTCGGGCAATCTGGACATCGGCGTAAAAACCGTCGCGCGTGGTATCCCGCATCGTCCGGCCTGTGAGGAGGACGCTCTCGAAGACCTGCCGCGGGTCGCACCCCCGCTCCATCAGCTCCTGGGCGATGTGGTTGGTATCGGCGAGGAAGGAGAGGAGGAACTCCTCCTCCGAGTCGCCGATCAGCGTGCGGATCTCCTGAGCGTACCGGACGTAAAAGACGGTGTCGTCGAGGTGTTTTCCGGTGGTGTCGTACTCGAGGATCTCGATCCGGTACCGGGACTTCAGCCGGTCCAAAAGTTCATCGGCGGCGCTGCTCTGTTCGAGGTTGAGGCTTATCGTGAGCCGGTCCGGGTTGCGGCCCTTGTCGTCGAAATCGATGAACGCGATGTTCGCCCCTGCCGATGTCGTGAAGTTCAGGATATCGAAGAGGGTGCCGGGCTTGTGATGGGGGAGGTGGATGCAGAACTTCAAAAAACTGAGGGGCTTTAACGAGGTCTGGAGATACCCTATCGCGGCGAGCTCGCGGGTGATCTCTGCGTACTCTTCGTCCGACGCGGAGACTTCGAAAAAAACGGTGCCGGAATCGATCCGCCGGTCGAACTGGATCCGGTTGATATTGCCGGCATACCGCTTGATGATCTCGGCGGCTCTCTGGAGCGAGCCCGGGGCATCGGGCATGTGGGCGATGAAGGAATACCTGGTCACGGGGTTCTCCGGTTATGTCGTATATGTGGGACTTGCCGCCCGATATAGGTTATGAAAGGATCTGCCCTGCGCCGGTCGTTCCGGTGGAAGGGGAGGGGGCTGGAGATGAGGAAAGAAGGGATATACCCCTCACCCGCTTTTTCTCAGGGAGAAGAGTACGATACACCCGCCGAGGATCGCCAGCGCAAGGACCGCGGTGAGGGGCGGGAGCGGGGCTAAGGGAAACGCCCTGGAAGGAGTCGGCACGCCGGTTACCGATCCTGTCCCGGGAAGCTGGGCGGGGTTTCCCGTGACTGCCTGGCCCGGAAGCGATGTGTTGACCGCCGCTCCCGTGGTTTGGTTCCCGGAAGGCCGTGAGGAGACGACGGTCATAGGGACCGTGAGCGTTGAGTGCATCGACGGATAGCTTACGACGACGGTATACCGGCCCGGCCGCATGTCCACGTGAAAACCGAAACTGAAGGAGCCATCGGATCCCACCGGGGCTATAAACGTATGGTAGACCGTTCCGTTGCTGTCCGAGACATCGATCCTGACCGAACTTGTACTCTCTTCGGCGACACCCGTTATCTCGACATATTCAGCATTCAGCGACGGGTCCGGGCTGACGGATGCCGAGAACTCGGGCTTCTTGAGGATAATAGACGTGGTGGAGAAAACATCGGGATGGGATGAATCCTGGATCGTGAAAGTGTACCGGGCAGTCTGCAGTTTTCCTGCGCCCTGCGCAGACGCGCTGTACCACAGGAATTTCCAGGTCCCGCCGGGACCGACCTCAATCGGTGTGCCGGTCCCGGGCTGCGCGTCCAGGTTGTTGACCGGGACGCCGCCCGGGGGAAGTCCCGGCCCGCTGATACGGAGCTGGACGGTATCGCCGCCGGAAAATTTTCCGCTGAAGAAGATCATGTCCCCGATATAACTGCCGCCGGAGCCGCTGTACCCGATGCTGATGGAACTGTTGGCAGCCGCTACGGGTTGTATCACCAGTGCTGTCGCAAGGAGTGCGAGAATGGCACAGAAAATCCGGATTCTTCCCGTATGGTTCATGCGTACCTCATTCGTCTGGGTGAAGAGTTTCATGGTAAACAAGGATATATATTGTGGTCATCGGAGACGAATCAGGCCCGGATCGCAAAAAAATCCACGGGCTGAACCGTGTTCCGAAACTATATCTAGCATACCGGGTAAACCCATAACCAGCAGGGGTTAGACGATGACCGACGTGGAGTTGGCCAAACAACATGGCGAAGAGCTGTTAAAGGCACGAATAGCTGCGATCAGGAACCCGTTCACCTACGACGAGACGGCGTATCACCTGCCCGTCTCGTTCGCCCTTACCGGGATCCCGGTGCATGACCCGAAAGCAGCCCTCGACGTTTTCTCGCGGACCGGGGGGAACTCTATCGTTGCCTCGGAATGCATCCTCGCCGAGAGAACCTCCGTTGAGGGAAGGGAGGCCGAACCCTTTACCGGTTTCATCTCCGATACCGTGATCCGGAAGCTCGGGTACTCCCTCGTCGATGGAAGCATCCTCGGGCTCGCCCTCGTGGTCGGTGCTCCCCCCGGCGCCGATGCCGGCGCCGCGGTCTGCCGCGAACTTCAGGAAAAATACATGCTCACTTTCCTTGCCGGCGACATTGTCAGAACCCTCTCATCCGCAGGAGTCCGGCTCGGCCTCGAATACCGTCTCATTCCGCTCGGTTCGACATCCCTCCACGGGATCCATTTCGTGGACATCATCGCACGGGTCGCCATGATGTTCGGCGGGGTGACGCCAGGCGACAGTTCCCGCCTCCTCTCCTACGCTGCGGAACGGGCAAAAGCCATCGTGATCGTATACCCGGGACTGACCGACGACGAAGTGGCCCTGGTCGACGGGATGCGGGTGCTCGGGTTCCCGATCCTGACCCCGGGCGGGTACGAGCATGGCGAATGGATACAGGCTGATCCTGCCGATATCGTCAGGACCGGCATGGAAAAGAAGGGGATCCGGGTCCAGGTCACCGCGATCCCCATTCCCATGGGGTGCTCCCCCGCGTTCGAGGGGAAGAGTATCCGGAAAGAGGAGATGTTCGTGGAGTTCGGCGGGGGGAGGTCCCCCGCCTTCGAACTCCTGCGGATGCGGAGCCCTGGCGAGGTGGAGGACGGGAAGGTCACCGTGATCGGCCCCGAGATCGATACCATGAAAGAAGGCTCGGCAAACCCGCTCGGCATCGTCATCGAAGTTGCAGGCAGGAACATGAAGCGCGACTACGAGCCTGTTCTCGAGCGGAGGATCCACAATTTCGTCAATTACGGTGAGGGTTCGTGGCACGTGGCGCAGCGCGACCTTATCTGGGTGAGGATCTCGAAGGAAGTGGTTGCAAAAGGCGTGAAGATCGAACACATCGGGAAACTCCTCGCCAGCAAATTCCGTATGGACTTTCCCCAGCTCCTCGACGCGGTAGCGGTTACCATGATCACGGACCCGGCAAAGGTTGCCGGTGCGCGGGCAGAAGCGGAGAAGATCTATGGTGAGCGGGATGCCCGGATCAAGGGGATGTGCGACAAGGACGTGAGCACGTACTACTCCTGTACGCTCTGCCAGACGTTTGCCCCGAACCACGTCTGCATCATCACCCCCGAACGGCCCGCCCTCTGCGGGGCGATCAGCTGGCTCGACGGCAAAATAGCCTATGAGATCTCCCCCGCCGGGGCCAACCAGCCGGTGGAAAAAGGGTCCGTGATCAATGCGCAGAACGGCGAATTCGAAGGCGTGAACCGGTTTGTCCAGAAGGCGAGCCACGGGGAGATCGAGCGGTGCTCGCTCTACAGCGTCATGGAATACCCCATGACCTGCTGCGGCTGTTTCGAATGCATCGCGCTCATGCTCCCCGAGGTGAACGGGATCATGGTCGTCAACCGGGAGTTCAAGGGGATCACCCCTTCCGGCATGACCTTCTCGACCCTCGCGGGGACCATCGGCGGCGGCGCCCAGACCCCCGGCTTTGCCGGGATATCCAAGAACTACATCCTCTCCGACCGGTTCCTCCAGGGTGAAGGAGGGATAGAACGGCTTGTCTGGATGCCCCTCCCGCTGAAAGAGGAACTGAAAGAGCGGCTGGTGAAAAAACTCGCGGAGAAGGGGCTCGACGGTTTCTTCGAAAAGATCGGGGACGAGGAGAAGGCCACGACCATCGAAGAGCTTATGGTCTTCCTCGATTCCGTCCGCCACCCGGCGCTTTCCATGAAACCGCTTGTCTAGAGGCCGACCATGGGATACGACGTACATTTTGACTGGACCGGATCGATCGGCGAAATAACCCTTGGAGCGACCCGCGCGGAAGGCGGGACCCGTGCCGTCTCCTACCGGATCGGAGGCACGGGGACGCTGCCGTTCCTGGCCCCGGACAACCACGGGACCCCGCTCGTAGCGTTCGAGCTCTGCGACAACCCGGTGTACTGGTCGCCCATTGTACGGAAGTACTGTGGCGACCTCGTGAATAACCTCGCGGAATGGACGGCTGCCGGCGAGAAGAAATACGGTGCCGACCTGATCCGGCTCTACCTGACCAGCACCCGGCAGCGGGGTTTTGACGATATCCCGGCCACCGGGAAGGCTGTCGAGACCGTGCTCTCCGCTACCGGCCTCCCGCTCGTCATCGAGGGCAGCAACGAGCCGAAAATCGACAGCGAGGTCTTCCAGCGGTGCGGCGAGGCGGGGCAGGGGGAGCGCCTCCTTCTCGGTACGGCCGAAGCAAGCCGGTACCGGAGCATCGCAGCGGCGGCGCTCGCGTACGACCATTCGCTCATCGCCCAGTCCCCCATCGATATCAACCTTGCAAAACAGCTCAACATCCTCCTCCGCGAGATCGGGGTCCAGCGGGACCATATCGTCATTGACCCGTACACTGGTTCTCTCGGGTACGGCTTCGAATACTCCTTCTCGGCGATGGAGCGGATCCGGTTCTCGGCACTGAAGGGCGACGCGGATCTCGCCATGCCGATGATCTGCTCTGCGATCGACTCCCTCACCATCAAGGAAGTTCGGGAAGCCGACCCCGGTTCCCAGGACGAATTCGCCGTGAAGTGGGAGTTTTACACCGGGATCGCCGCCGCTGTCGCCGGGGCGGAGATCGTCTGCGTCCGCCACCCGGAGACGGTTGGGATGCTGAAGCGGGCGTTCGCCGGCATGCGGCCGGGGACCCGTTCGGAGGAGGCGGCCTGAAATGGCGCTCAAGGCCCTCGATATCTACAAGCTCCTGCCCAAGAAGAACTGCAAGGAATGCGGCGACCCGACCTGCCTGACCTTTGCCATGAAGCTTGCCGGGGGGAAAGCCGACGTGGACCTCTGCCCGTACCTCGACGACCAGGCAAAGGCCGTCCTTGGCGCGACCACCCGGCCCCCCATCAGGCCAGTGAAGATTGGGGTGGGCGAACGATCGTTTACCGTCGGCGAGGAGTTTGTATTTTACCGGCACGAGAAAACATTCTATCACCCGCCGGGGCTCCTGGTCCGGATCGAGGATACGCTGACTGAAAAGGAGATCGCCGGGATCGCCATGCGTGTCCGCGACGAGTCGTTCACCCGGGTGGGGACCGAGCTTCGGTTCAACGGGATCGCGATAGAGAACACGTCCGGATCGGTGGAAACGTTCGCAGCGGCAGTTGCCGCCGTGGAAAACGTCGCCGACCTGCCGCTGGTCCTCATCTCGCGGAGCAGCGATGCGCTCTGTGCCGCCCTCGTCCACTGCGGGACGTACCGCCCGATCCTCCACGCGGCAACTGCCGGTAACCACGCAGTGATGAGCGGCATTGCACGGCAGCACGGGTGCCCTCTCGTGGTAAAGGATGGCACTCTCGAAGGGCTGGCGGCAACCGTGCGGAACTGCTGTGCCGCAGGAGTGCCGGACCTCCTCCTCGATACGGCCCCGGCCTCGCTTGGCGATTTTGTCCGGAAGTCGACCGCCATCCGGCAGCTTGCGATAACGCGTACAGCGCCGGAACTCGGGTATCCCGTCTACGTAGACAGCGCGACCGCGGACCGGCAGGACGCCGCAATTGCCCTTGGCATCACGAAATTCGGATCCGTCATCGTCACCCGCCCACTCTCCGCTGCATCGGCAAAGGCGGCGATGACCCTCCGGCAGAATATCTACACCGATCCCCAGAAGCCGATCCAGATGAACCCCGGGCTCTACCGAATCGGCACGCCCGGGAGGGACGCCCCGGTCCTGATGACGGTCAATTTTTCCCTTACCTTCTTCACCCTCGAAGGATACCTCGAGGCAACCCGCATCCCCTGCTTCCTGCTTATTGTCGACACCGAAGGCCTCTCGGTGCTGACCGCCGTTGCTGCGGGCAAACTGAGCGAGATTCTCGTTCGCGATTCGATCAAAAAATTCGAGATCGAGAAGGAAGTCGATCATCGCAAGCTTATCATCCCCGGCTATGCTTCCCCGCTCTCCGGGCGGATCGAAGAAACGACCGGGTGGAAAGTCCTTGTCGGCCCGCGGGACGCTGCGGAGATTGGGGAGTTCCTCCACGAGGAATGGTCAAAACAGAAAGGATAGGCCACACGGCGAAGAGATACACCCGCGCGGTATCTTCCGGGCCGGACCGGAAACCGGCCCGCCCCGATCCCTTTTATTCCGGGATTCATGGCCTTACCGCAGGCTATTTCATTCTTATAGGCAAACGTTAGTCACAGGTAGTACTGTCATGCCTACGGTCACATTCCTCCCCAGCTACCGGAAAATAGAGGTCGCAAAAGGGAGCTCGGTCCTCGATGCTGCCCAGCGGGCAGGCCTGAATATGAATGTCGTCTGCGGGGGGCAGGGGAAGTGCGGCAAGTGTGTCGTCTTCATCCAGTCCGGCAAGGCCGAGTTCGACCGGCAGAAATACCTCCGTTTCTTCTCCGAAAAAGAGATCGGGAAAGGGGCATGCCTCGCATGCCAGACCTTAGTACAGGGAGACATCCAGGTGATCGTGCCCGAGAGCTCGCTCATCCAGGAGCAGAAGATCCTGATAACCCGGGACGAAGGCCCCATCGACTTCAGGCCTGCGGTCCGGAAGTTTTATGTCGAGCTCCAGCCCCCGAGCCTTGCCGATCCCTCCCCGGACCTCTCCCGGCTCCTCTGGGGGGTGCAGAAGGGCGGCGGGCCGGTTGCCGAGAAGATGTACGCGCCGCTCGAAGTCCTCCGGGAGATCCCCGGCATCCTGCGCCACAGCGAGTGGAAGGTGACGGGTACGGTGGCCCTTGTCCCGGGAGGGTACCGGCTCATCGACCTCCAGGAGAACGATACCTCGAAGCGGCTCTACGGGGCGGCGGTGGATCTCGGCTCCACGACCATCGTCGTCTACCTCTGGGACCTCGTCACCGGGAAGATCGCCGGTATCGCCTCGAACTACAACAAGCAGATCAGCTGCGGCGAAGACATCCTCGCACGCGTGAACTTCGCCCGGAAGAACGGTCTCTCGAAACTCCAGGCGCTCGCTGTCGAAAGTATCAACACCGCGCTCACCTCAGCGGCAAACAATGCCGGGATCGACCGCGAGGACATCTATGAAGTCGTGGTTGCCGGGAACACCGTGATGACGCACATCCTCCTCGGGATCGATCCTGCGTACATGATCGCGGAACCATATGTCCCGGTTGTCCGGAGAGCGCTCTCGGTCGCCGCAGACAGGATCGGTATAGCCTGCAACCCCAACTGCGGGCTCTTTGCCTTTCCCGCAGTCAGCGACTTTATCGGCGGGGACATCATAGCGGATATCCTCTCGTGCGGGATGGCCGAACGCGAGGAGGTCTCGCTTTTAATCGACATCGGAACCAACTTCGAAGTCGTGCTCGGGAACCGGGAATGGATGTTCTCCTGCGCCGGGGCAGCCGGGCCTGCGCTCGAAGGGGGGGAGGTGCTCTTCGGCATGCGGGCAAACCCCGGGGCGATCGAAAAGGTGGCGCTTGACCCTGTATCGCTCGAACCCGTTTTCTCCACCATCAACGGGGCCGTCCCCCGGGGAATCACCGGTTCGGGGCTGATCGACCTCCTCGCCGAGCTCCTTGTCACCGGCGTGATCGACCGGAACGGCCGGATTAACACCGGGATCGCCAACCCCCGGATCCGCACGGGGAGTCACTTCCCCGAGTTCGTGGTCGTGTGGGCGAACGATTCGGACATCGGGAAGGATATCGTGATAACCGAGAACGATATCAAGAACCTCATCATGAGCAAGGCTTCCGTCCACGCCGCATGTGTCACCCTGATGAAACAGGCGGGCATCACCCGTCAGGAGATAACCACGATCTATTTTGCCGGGGCATTCGGCAACTACATCAACAAGAAGAACGCGACCATCATCGGGCTCATCCCCGAGATCGGGATCGATCACGTCAAAAATATCGGGAACGGCGCGGTGGCAGGTGCGAACATAGCGCTTATCAACCGGATGAAACGGAAAACACTTGACGAGATCGCCTACCGCATTGCCTACATCGAGCTCAACGCGGAGGCGTCGTTCATGGACGAGTACACTTCGAGCACGTTCCTCCCGCACACGGATCTCACGCTCTTCCCGGAAGTACAGCAGCTCGTCGACGATGCCCGGAAACGGAGGGACTGATCCTCGTGGCAAGGATGATCCCGCCTCCCCGCTCCCTCGCAACCGGTATCGGCGCCCTCCCCCACACGGATCCCGCGGAGGCCTGCAACGATGTCCTCGCCATCTTCCCGGAATTCCCGTACGTGCCCACCCTGCCGGACCGGGGACAGCTCGAGAGCATCGTCTTCAACGACTCCGAACAGCTTCCCGGCCGGGTGATCCGGGACGACCGGCTCCTCTTCGACAGTTCCCGGGACCAGACGGCGGCCATGGAACAGGTATACCTCGATTATGTCGGGCGGAACTTCGGCCCGTACGGCCTCCACCAGGAATACGCCTCCGCGTTCATCGAGATGATGACCCGGAGCCTCGGCAAGGTCCATGTGCTGAAGTGCCAGGTGACCGGGCCCGTCACCTTCGGCATGCAGGTGGTGGATGCCGCAAAACGCCCGATCTACTACGATGCCCAGATGGCCGACGTCCTCCCGAAAATGATTGCCCTCAAGGCCCGCTGGTGCGAAGCGGAGATGAAAGCAAGGACCGGGGCCCGCGAGACCCTGGTCGTCCTGAACGAGCCGTACCTTGCATCGCTCGGGTCTTCGGTTGTCCCTCTCGACCGGGACTCGGTAATGACCGGGTGGGAGGATATCGCTTCCTTGGTGGAAGGCGGGCTCGGCATCCACTGCTGCTCGAACACCGACTGGGGTTTTGTCCTCTCCCTTGAACCGTCCGTCATCTCATTCGATGCATATACCACCGCAAAAGAGTTCCTCCTGTTCACGGATCAGATCGTCAGCTACCTTGAGAAAGGCGGTGTCGTGGCGTGGGGGATTGTCCCGGCAGAGTACAAGGTGTTTGCCTCGGAAACGGTCGACTCCCTTTACAAGCGGTATCTCGCGATCAGGGCCCAGTTGTGTACCCGGATCGACACGGAACTCTTCGACGCCCAGTCGCTCGTCACCCCCAGCTGCGGGATCCGGTTTGCCGACCGTGCGGGGGCCCGTGCCATCATGGAAGCATCGGCGGAGATCTCCCGTCGTATCAGGAAGACCGCAGGCATTTCGGGCGGTCCGTAAGTTGGCGGGGTGCCGTTTGAACCGAAGACCATTCACCATCGCCCTCTCCGGCAAAGGCGGGACCGGGAAGACGACCGTCAGTTCCCTGCTCGTCCGGTCCCTGATCGAACTGGGCGAAAGCCCCGTCCTCGCCGTTGATGCCGACCCCAACGCGAACCTTAACGAGGCGCTGGGCATCACGGTCCGGGAATCGCTGGGCTGCATGCGGGAAGAGGCGTTCTCGCGGCAGATCCCCCCGGGGATGAACCGCCATGAGTACGTGAGGCTCCGGTTCCGGCAGGTGCTCGTCGAAGCCGAAGGGTTCGATCTCCTGGCCATGGGCAGGCCGGAGGGGGCCGGCTGCTACTGTTTTGCGAACGATCTCCTTGCCGAATGCATGCAGCAGCTCGGGCGCGAGTACCGGTTCATCGTTATCGACTCGGAGGCGGGAATGGAGCATATCAGCCGCGGCACCATCGGGAAGCCGGACATACTCCTTATCGTCAGCGACCCGGGGGCGCGGGGGCTCCGGACGGTAACACGCATCCGGGAGATCGCCACCCGGCTCGGTCTCGAGCCGGAGAAGATCTTCGTCGTCGTCAACCGGTTTAAATCCGGGACCGCCCCGGTGGAAGGCGGCTGGGTGCCTATCGCGGTCATCCCCGATGATCCTGCGGTCGAGGCCGCGGACCTCGCCGCCACGCCAGTATCTGAAATCCCCGAAGAGAGTCCGGCACGAAATGCGGTAAGGGCGCTTGCCGAGACAATCCGGAATATCGCTGCCACGAAGGCCGGCGAAGATTACTGATTAAAAAAGATTTCTTCAGAGGAAGATCGCGACGGCAATAGTCGTCGTCCAGAGGCCGTTTTTGTCTCCCTCAGCAGACTGGCAGACATGCTTTGTCTTGATGATCCTTCCGCTTGCCTTGTAGATCTGTTCGCGCTCCTGCCATGCGAGGCTGACGTCGAATTCGATGCCGAGGGTTGTAGCGAGCATCGTTGCCGCGAGGTCTTCGGCATACTCTCCCGTCTTCTTCTCGGTCTCCCCATACGCGTGATGTTCGGAGAGGTAACCGTATTCCTCGGAGTCGCTGGGGAGCGCGAGGCCGATGGCAGAGGAGACGAGCCGGTTGGGCTCATTGGTCTCGTTCCGCGCCATTACGCAATAAGTGATGCCGCCGGGCATGAGCAGTTTGAGCCCTTCAGACTTGGGGATCTGCCTGCAGTTTGGCGGGAAAATACTGGATACGTAGACGAGATTGCATTTTTCTATGCCAGCCTTGCGGAGCGCCAGCTCGAAGGAGGCAAGACGGTCTTTATGGACACCAACCCCTTTGGTGAAAAAGACCTTTGTTGGTACAAACATATCTCAAACATCTATCGTTCTCTTTTTTTTAGGTTGTGGTCTGGGTAATAGCGCGAAATCGCAAAAAATAACCGGAAAAGCGGGTTTTCATGCTGAAATCCTGCCGCTGCGATCCATCGCGCTGCCGTCTGCCGGCATATCACCGGGAACCGGCCAGGATCCGCGACAGCTCATCCATGCGGTCGATCGTAAAATCCGCCCCGACATGGATCCGGTCATTGGAGAACCGGTCGCCGTACCGGGCGTATACCGTTGTCATGCCGAGAGCGTGGCCCGGCCCGATATCCCTCCGCGGGCTGTCGCCGATCAGGACCGTTTCGTTCGGCACCGCGTCCATCATTTCAAGGGCGAGAAGGAACGGTTCGAGCGCAGGTTTTTTCCTGCCGGTCATTTCGTGCGCCACCAGTACCGGGAAGAAGGAGAGGAGGCCGATCTTTTCAAGGCGCAGCGCTGCATCATTCGCAGGGGCATCGGTGACGATTGCCATCCGGTATCCCGAGGCCGAGAGCCGGCCGAGCGTCTCCGGAACCCCCTCGTAGGGCGTGATGTATTCCATCTTCACCTGTTCGTAGATCCGGCAAGCCATGCGGTACGTCCCGACCGTATCGTGGTGCCTGTCACGCATATAATCGCGGATATTTTCAGGGGATTCGAATCCGCGGGCGGGCCGGAGGAAGTAGCCGAAGAGATCGTCCCCGTCATCATGCCCCAGGAAGCGCGCAACCTCGCGGCACGAGGCGATCTGGGCACCGACAAGATCGAAGAGGGTGTTGTCCATATCGAAAAGGAGCGTAGTCGGCTCCGGGCTGAAATCGTTCACGGATACCGGTAATTATTCTGTCTCACGGTACTATGAGGATAGTGGTACAGGTAACGGGGGGTTTCCGGCCGGGCAACGGGCCGGGCCGGAAATCAAGGTTTAACCGCCCGGAGCTCGTATAACAACGTGTCTTCCGGATTTGAACACGATGGACGAGACCTATCTTATCGAGATCCGGCTCGCACGAACAAAATGGCGGGTAAAAGAGATCATCTCCGCTATTGCCCGCGTGCATAATCTCACGGATCTCATGGAGCGCCACCCGCATCTGACTCTTTACGGGCCGCTTACCCTTAACGTAGGCACCGGGGAGGATCTCCTCCTCGGGACAGTCGAACGGGTTGCGTCCCGGTACGGCCCGGTCCCGTTCACCATCGGAGGCTTCGAGAAGCGGGAAGGGATGCACGGTAGTGTTGTCGCGTTTTCCGTGAAACCTTCCGTCAGCCTCCGGGCCCTGGCAAAAGAGATCGCCGGAGCCGTATCCCCCCTTTCCGTAAGCCAGAACGCCTGGGACGCAGTCCATGATCACAAGTGGTATCACGTCACGGTTGCCAACCGCCTCGATCGTCCGGCAGCGGCAGCGGTTTATGATGCGCTTTGTCCCGCGAGGGAACCCTGCAGTGGACCGGCGCCCTCCGGCCCCGGCCAGGCCGTTCCGGCCTGGCAGGATCCTGGGACTGGGAGAATAAAACCGCGCATATCCCCGCTTCTCATCGACGAGGCAGGATTGAGGATCACAGTCATGCGGGGGGAAGAGATCCTTGCCGAAT
The DNA here is from genome assembly GCA_035515395.1 of Methanoregula sp. Classification (GTDB taxonomy): domain Archaea; phylum Halobacteriota; class Methanomicrobia; order Methanomicrobiales; family Methanospirillaceae; genus Methanoregula. The sequence goes on from DATJBJ010000031.1 coordinate 41,823, forward strand.
ACGACCTTCCGGGGAAACGGTGGATAACCGGCAGCGATATCTACGACGGCCGGGCCTGGCAGGAGACACTGGCACTCTACCGCCGTTCTGCCGGCTTCGAGACGGCCGGCCGCCCGGCCGGCGACCGGAAGGATATCTTCTTCATCGGCGACCTCCACCTGGGGCACGCAAACATCATCCGGTACTGTTCACGCCCGTTCTCTCCTTCCGATCCCGGGGAAATGGACCGGGTACTCATCGCGA
>DATJBJ010000032.1:0-4011 GCA_035515395.1 Methanoregula sp.
AGATCCTTCCGGGATTTTCCCAAAGACGCTCATCGGAGAATGCAGTACAGGCAAAAAACAGTACAGGCAAAAAAATCTTTCACGACGTTTCAAAATATTTTTTTATCCTGTCTTTATCCTCATTTGCGGTCCGGCTCCTGCTGTAAATCTGGATAAATTTTATCTCGTTTTTTGTCTCGTCGTGACCAGAAATAACCCTGATGCCGCTTTTGCATCCCTTTTCCTTCAAAGACCCGCAACGGAAATGCCTTGAGACTGCGGGAAGATGCAGAAAAGGCGAGTCCCCCCGCGCCCCCTTCTCAGCTCTCCCGCCAGGCGCCTTCGGGCACCGTCATCTCGAACCGGGCGCCCCTGCCGGGCTCGCCGTTCTCGCGGATCCCGATGCCGGTGATATCGAGGATCTCCCGGGAGAGGGCAAGGCCGAGGCCCGTGTGCTTCCCGAACCCCCGCCCGAAGATCCGTTTTTTGTCCCCCGCGGGGACGCCGCCGCCGTCGTCTTCGCACGCGAGGACGAGGTCGCGGCCGGATTTTTCAGCAGAGAACCGGATGGCGGTGATCTTCCCCCCGTACCGGACCGCATTCTCGATCAGGTTGTAGAATACCTTGACGATCAGCGGGTCGGCGAAGACCTCAGTCCCGGCAGGCATCCCGTTGCTGACCCGGACATCCCCGAGCGGGGCCTGCTGTGCCGCGGTCTCCACGAGCGCCCGGCAGTCCAGCCAGACCGGGGCGTTGACGCCGACCGACTCGTACTCCCGGGTGAACTGGATCACGGAGGAGATGCGCCGGGCAGCGGTCCCGGCCTCTCTCAGATACTTTTCACGCGAGGGGCCGGACGGGTCCGCCTCCACCAGGGCGAGGTAGTTCTGGAGGGCCGTGACCTGGTTGCCGATGTCGTGCCGGGTGATCCCGGTGAGGAGGCTGAGTTTCCTGTTGGCACGGCGGAGCGTCTCCTCCGTCTTCTTCCGCGTGGAGATGTCCCGGGCGGAGCTGACGATCACTTCCCTGCCGCCCATCATCATCCGGTGGACCTTGACCTCGACGGGGAACCTCCCGCCGTCCTTCCGGACCCGGACCGACTCGTAGGAGCCGTAGTTCCGGGCCGAGAGCCCGGCGATGTGCCGGGCGATCGCCCGGTGGTATTCGCGGGCATCGAGCGAGAAGTACGTCTTGTGCATCAGCTCTTCCCGGGTATAGCCGAGCTGCGCCCAGGCCGTCCGGTTCGCGTCGATGATCTCCGCCGGCATCCCGTCGGCGTCCATCTCGAGGATGATCAGGGCGGACTGGGCGGTGTCGAAGACCATCCGGAACTTCTCCTCGCTCTTCTGGAACTCCTGCTCCGCAAGCCGCTTTTCGCTGACATCGCGGATGGCGCCGATGAGGATATCGCGCCCCTGGAGCGTCATCCCGCTCACGGTGATCTCGACCGGGAAGACGCTCCCGTCCTTTCTCCGGTGGAACCGGTCCCGGATGCTCCGGGTGCCTGCCGAGAGCGCCGCACGGGTCGCATCCGGATCGCCGGACAGCGCCATCATGGGGAGGCCGATCGCCTCGTCCTTCCGGTACCCGTGCATGAGCAGGAAGGCCTCGTTGCAGTCGGTGATCGTCCCGGTCTTTCGGTCGATGAGCGCGATCCCGTCCGATTCGGCGGCAAATACTCCCCGGAACTTCTCCTCGCTCTCCCGCAATGCCTCCTCCGCCTGCCTGAGCCCGGTGATGTCCTCGACGAACCCCTCGTAGGACACGGGCCTGCCCCCCTCGCCGGGAATACCGCGTATGTGCAGCCGCCCGTACCACCGTGTGCCGTCCCTGCGGCGGTAGGCGTTCTCCGTGCTGAAAACCCCGCCGGACTCCAGTACGGCAGAAGCGACCTCGTCGTACCGGGGGGGATCGAAATAGACCTGGCGGGCAATGCTCGCAATGGAGCTCACCGCCTCTTCGGGCGAGGCGTATCCCAGCAGGGTTGCCAGGGCAGGGTTGACGTCGGTGAACCTCCCGCCGGGGGTCGAATGGAAGATGCCGAGGGTGGCGTTCCGGTAGAGGCTGCGGTACTTCTCTTCGCTCTCGCGGAGGGCCCTCTCCGCCTCCCTCCGCTCAGTTATGTCCCGGATGATGGCGATGACCGCGACCACCTTCCCGTCCTCGGCGAGCGGGATCTTCCTCGTCTCGGTAACGATCACCGCACCGCCGATCTGCGTGGACTCTTCGCTGACCATGGCCGTCCCGGTCCGGAAGACCTCGCGGTACTCATCGAGGACCGATGGCGGGAGGAAGGGGAAGGCCTCGAGGAACGGTTTCCCGATGATATCCTCACCCTGCCCGAGCGCCCGGAGCCATCCGGTGAGGCTCCTGTTGGCGAGCACCAGCGTAAAGTCCTGGTCCACGACGCTGACGGCATCGGTGAGGGCGTCGAGGGTAGACCGGTATTTCTTCCCGCTCTCCAGCAGCGCTGCCTCGGCCGCCTTCTGCTCCGTGATGTCCCGGCCCACCGACTGGTACTCGGCAAGGGTCCCGGAAGGGGAAAAGATAGCCCGGTCGCTCCACCGCTGCCACCGGATGCTGCCGTCCGGCATGACGATCCGGTGCTCGATGGTGCCGGCCGGGTGGTCCGGGGTCAGGGACAAAAAGAAGCGCCGGACCCGCTCCCGGTCCCCGGCGGGGATCGCCGGCTTGAAGCGGTGGCCGAGGAGCTCGCTGCGTTCCAGCCCGAAGTACCGGCAGTAGGCCTCGTTGACGAAGACATGCGTTCCGTCCGGCAGGAACCGGGAGATGAACTCCGTCTGGTCCTCGACCACGTTCCGGTACCGCTCCTCGCTCTCCCGCAGCGCCCGCTCCTGCCGGGCCTTGCTCTCCAGGGTGGAGCGGAGCTCCCCGTCGGCTGCCGTGATCTGCTCGTTTACCGCGCTGAGCGCCTCGTTCTTCTGCCGGAGCTCCTCCTCGATACGTTTCCGCTCGGTGATATCGATGGCAACCCCGAGGACTGCCTGCCGGTTGTTGCCCAGCGTGGTGAAGGGGACCTTGGTGGTCTGGTGGAAACGCCGGTTCCCAAAACCGTCGGTAAACGGCTCCTCCGGGATGAACTTGACCTGTCCGGTGTCCATGACTTCGCGGTCGTCCGCAATCATCCGGCGGAGTTCGGCAGGGTCCTTGTGGAACAGGGACTGGGGTTTTCCCGTGATACCGGCGACGGTCGTGTTGTATCCCTCGGCGACCGCCCGGTTCACCAGGAGATAGGTCCCGTCCCGGTCCTTGGCAAAGATCCGGTGGGGGACGAGGTCGATGATCTGCCGGAGCTGGGCCTCCTCCTGTTTCAGCGCTACCTCGGCGCGCCGGCGCATGATGGCGTAGCGGACCTTGTTGGAGAGCTCGGCAAACTGCACCGTGGGATCGCCGCCTTTCTGGAGGTAGAAGTCCGCCCCCTCGTTCAGGGCCAGGATGGCCACCTCTTCGCGCCCCCGCCCGGTGAAGACGATGAACGGGAGGGTGTTCCCGGCCGACCGGACCCGCTTGAGGAATTCGATGCCGTCCATCCCCGGCATCTGGTAATCGGAGATTATGGCGTCGTACGTCTTTGAACCGAGGAGGGTGAGTGCTTCAGGGCCGGAGGTGGCGGTGTCGACCGTGAACTGCCCGGTCCGTTCGAGGAAGATCCTGCTGATATCGAGCAGGGCGGGTTCATCGTCGACATATAAAAGGGAGAACATTTCCGTTGCCATTCTGTTTTTTAAGGTACTTTCTTTCTTTTTTTTCACATGAATAACCTTGGTTTGGACCGGAGACACGCGGGCAGCGGGATAGAGGCGGGAGCGGCCTTGTGCCCGGGGGTTTTAAAACAGTCTGCCGGGCCTCTCCTTTTCCCGATAACCAAAGCCGTGCCCGGAAATTCCGGATCATGCGGGCGGTCCGGGCAGGGCCCGGGTTTTAAGCAACCGGTAGCGGGTATCGTTGCCCGTCATCACCGGAAACACGACAGATAAAAAAAAGCCGGAGACAGGAATTTAAAAAATTTCC
>DATJBJ010000033.1:0-23414 GCA_035515395.1 Methanoregula sp.
GCCGACCTCCTCGACAAGATCATGTCGCCCTCCATGTCGCAGGAGACCCTCGATGTCATCGGCAAGGCAATCACCGAACGGAAGATCCAGAGCGGGTACCTCTTCTCGAACGTCGGGTACGTTATGAACCGCGACGCCCTCCCGCAGGCGGCCGACCTCCTCATCACGCTCGAAGGCGTGAACACGGCCCTCGTGTACGGCATCACCGACAACGCGATCGTCATCTCGGCCCGCAACCGCGACATCCGGCTCCACATCGGGAACGCCCTCTCCGAGGCGTTCGGCGAGATGGGCGATGCCGGCGGCCACCCGAACATGGCGGCGGCGACCCTGCCCCTCCACTACTTCGGGAAGGCCCGGAACAAGGCGGAACTGCTCAGTTTCATCATCGACCCCGTGCTCCAGAAGTTCAAGAACCTCGTTGGCCTCGAGAACGAGGGCAGGAAGAATGGAGTTCAGTAGCTGGGAACCGCACTACCGGGAGATCCTCGCGTACTTCGGGTTCGATCGCGCTGAGGACGAGAAAGCGGCGCAGCTCCTCGCCTCGCTCATGGTCCGGGACGACATCGGCATCCTCACCGGCCTCACGGAAGGAAACGAGGTCACGGTATGCGGCAATGCACCGGGGCTCAAAGACGAACTCGGCGGTATCCGGGGCGTCGTCTTCGCCGCGGACGCCGCTGCAGAGATCCTCGACGATCGCGGTATCCGCCCGCACGCCATCTTCACCGACCTCGACGGGGCGACCGACCGGTTCATCGCCATGAACGCCCGGGGGACGGTCGTGGTGATCCATGCGCACGGCGACAACATGCCGCTCCTCCGGCACTGGGTCCCCCGGTTTCCCGGGCCGGTCGTCGCGACGGCCCAGTGCGCCCCCCTCCCGCACGTGTACAACTTCGGCGGTTTCACGGACGGCGACCGGGCGGTCTTCGCCGCCGACGAGCTCGGGGCGTCCCGGATCACCCTCGCCGGCTTCGACCTCGACGATACAAACGTCGACCCCCTGAAGCGCGGGAAACTCCGGTGGGCAAAGAAGCTCCTCGCCCTGATCGGCCATGCCCCCTGAGAAGAAGACGGCCGCAATCCTCGACGGCTACGTGGACGAGCCGGCCTGCCTCGGTGTCCCGCCGTACATCTCCCCGTACATCCGCACCGTCGCGGGCGCCCTGAGGGGGCACGGGTATGCCGTGCGGTACTCCACCATCGACCAGCTCCGGAAAAATCCCCCCCTCGCTGAAGAGCTGAACCGGGCCTCCCTGCTCGTCGTGATCGCCGGGGTCACGGTGCCGGGAAAATACCTCGGCGGGACCCCTGCTACGCTCACCGAGGTCGAGCAGATCGGCCGCCTCTTCCGCGGCGGGAAGAAACTGGTCGGGGGCCCGATCGGCTTTGGTTTTGCGGCGGAGGGCGGGCAGAAAGCGGTCCGGCGAACGATAACGGGGTTCGATGCCCTCCTCAGGGGCGAGCCCGCGGTCGCGCTCGACAGCTACCTCAATGGCGGGGAGCCGGCCGGCACTCCCGATTATGCCCTCACCGATCCCTGGAGCGTTGCCGGAAGCGGGATCATCTCCCAGCACCCCGACTACCCGTACGTGATGTGCGAGCTCGAGACCGCCCGGGGATGCTCCCACGGGGCAACCGGCGGCTGCTCGTTCTGCACCGAGCCGTTCTACGGCATGCCGAGATACCGGGGCATCGAAGGCGTCGCATCCGAGGTCGCGGCCCTCTACGCCCACGGCGCCCGGCACTTCCGGGTCGGGAGGCAGCCGGACCTCCTCGCGTACGGCGCCGGCCCGGGGGAGTACCCGGCCCCCCGGCCGGATCTCCTGGAAAAGCTCTTCTCATCCATCCGCCTCGCCGCCCCGGACCTCAGGACCCTGCACATCGACAACACGAACCCGGCCACCATTGCCCGGCACGGGGAGGAGAGCCGGGAGGCGCTCCGGGCGATCATCCGTTACCACACGCCCGGCGACGTTGCGGCGTTCGGGATGGAGACCGCCGACCCTGCCGTCATCGCCGCCAACAACCTCAAGGCGCAGCCGGAGGAGGTGCTCCGGGCGATCCGGATCGTGAACGAGGAAGGCGGGGGGCGGAGGGACAGCGTCCCCGAACTCCTGCCGGGCCTCAACTTCGTCTGCGGCCTTGCCGGGGAGACGAAGGCGACGTACGATCTCAATGAGCGGTTCCTGAAACGCGTCCTCGACGAGGGCCTCCTCGTCCGCAGGGTCAATATCCGGCAGGTGATGCCCTTCGAGGGGACGCGGGCATACGTGGAGAACACCCTCGGGATGCACGACCAGCGCTTCAGGGCGTTCAAGGAGTATGTCCGGGAGAAGATCGACTCTCCGATGTTACGGAAACTCTTCCCCGTCGGCACGATCCTCAGGGAAGTGCGCATCGAAGTTTCGGGCCCCCTCTCGTTCGGCCGGCAGATGGGGTCGTACCCGATCCTCGCCGGGGTCCCGGTGAGCCTGCCGGAACGCACGATCATCGATGCGGTGGTCGTGGACTGGGGGAGCCGGTCGGTCACGGCGCTGCCGGTCCCCGTCCGGATCAACGAGCTGCCGGCGCCCGCGATCCGGTGGCTGCCCGGTATCGGGAAGAAGAAGGTGGCGGCCGTGATCGCAAGGCGCCCGTTCCGGGACCTTGCGGCGTACCGGAACGTGGCGGGGAGTTCGGCGATAGACACCCTGCTGGAATTCCGGAGATAAATCCGGATCTAAACCTGCCTCAGTTCAGTGATCTTCAGGATATCCGTCCGGGTCACGATGCCGAGTATCTTCCCGTCGGCGACGATCGGGATCCGGCCGATATTTCTCGCCGACATGATCTTCAGGGCGTCCATCACCGGCGCATCTGGCGGGAGAGTCACGATCTCCCGGGTCATGATGTCCCGGACCTGCATCGCCTCGCGGTCGATCGATGAGGTGCGGTTGACATCGGCGAGCGTGATCATCCCGACGATGGTGTCCCGCTCGACCACCGGGAAACCGAGGTGCTTGCTCGAGTACATCATGGCGATGACCTGGCTGACCGGCATCGACGGCGGGACGGTGGTTACCGGGGTGCTCATCATGTTGCCGACCGTGACGTCCTGGAGGAGGAAGCTGTACCTGACCGCCGTCGACTCCGTGCTCGCCCCTATGTAGATGAAGAGGGCGATCAGGAGCAGGAACGGGTTGAAGAAGACGATGCCGACGATGCCGAAGAGGATGGCAAACCCCCTGCCGACATCGGCCGCGATCCGGGTGGCCCGGTGGAGCGGCATCCGCTTTGCGAGGAAGGCCCGGAGGACCCGGCCGCCGTCCATGGGGAACGCGGGGAGGAGGTTGAAGGCAAAGAGGATGATGTTGAGCACCCCGAGATACCCGAAGACGAAGACCAGGACCCCCTCGGTCGGCGGGTCCGCGGTGAGAGCGGGGACGGCATACACGATGGCCGAGGAGACCAGCCCGACGACGAGGCTGGTGAGCGGGCCGACCAGCGCCATGGGGAGTTCGACCCTCGGGTCCGGGGTCCCCTCGTCCATGCTCGAGATCCCGCCGAAGAGCATCAGGGTTATGCTGTTGATCCTGATCCCGTTCCTCACCGCAACGATACAGTGCGCAACCTCGTGGATGAGGACACCCCCGAAGAGGCCGAGGGCGACGATCGCGCCGAGGACATACGGCAGGTACCCCGCGGTGATGAGGGCCGAATCGACCGGGACTTCGTAGATCCCCCTGATCATGTCTATCGTCAATGAGATCTGGCTCCCGATGATCCAGGCAAAAAGCGGGATCACGAGGAGGAAGGTATAGTGGATCTGGATAGGAATCCCGAAAATCTTCCCGATACGAAAAGACCCGTCCATAAAGGGATTATCTTTTTAACTCCAAAGTATATACTTTCATCTGATAACGATGGAAACCCAGATTACCGAGTTGTTCGGGCTCCAGATTTACACCGACAAGGGCATGTTCATTGGCGAAGTCGAAGATGTCGTCATCGATGTGGACCAGAAGAAGATGGAGTCGATCGTGGTAGGGAAGGTCAACGAGGAGCTCTTCGAGCTCAAGAACTTCAAGGGCCTCAAGATCCCTTACCGGATCATCAGCGCAATCGACGACATCGTCCTGATCCGCCACCTCCCCGGTGCATTCACCGGCGGCAGCAGCACCGAAGAATAATCCGTACGGGGGCGGACCCGACCTTTTTTCCGGGCCTGCTTTTTTGGGATCTTCGTATGGACAGCCATGAAATTTTTTCCGGGATCACGACCATCCCCCCGGTTTTCATCCGGCTCGACGGGCGTTCGTTCCACCGGCTGACCGCGGAACTCGGCCTCGGGAAGCCGTTCGACGATTTTTTTCACAAGGCCATGGTCGCGGTCACGACATCGCTTGTTACCGATAGCGGCCTCTCGCCGGTGTTCGCGTTCACCTTCTCCGACGAGATCAGCCTCTACCTCACGAAGCTCCCGTTCGGCGGCCGTGTCGAGAAGATCGACTCCGTGGCCGCCTCGTTCGCCGCGAGCGCCCTGACGATCGCCCTCGGCTGCATCGCCCCGGTCGCCTTCGATGCCCGCATCGTGCAGGCTACGCCTGAATTCGCCGCCGAATACCTTATCAGCCGGCAGGCCGAGGCGTGGCGCAACCATATCAACGGGTACTGCCAGCAGGCGCTCATCGGAGAGGGGATGAGCGCCCGGGAAGCGGCAGCCCGGCTCAAAGGGATGCCGGCGCGGGAGATGCACGAGATGATGTTTGCCCGCGGGATAAACCTCGCCGGCACCCCGGCCTGGCAGCGCCGGGGCGTGCTCGTCCACAGGGAGACCTGCGAGAAGGGGGGGTTCAACCCCCTCACGGAAGAAGAAGTCGTGGTGGAACGGAGTGCCGTTGTAGAGGATCGGGACCTGCCGCTGTTCTCGTCCCCGGAAGGGAAGGAATTCCTGGCAAGGCTGGTCTGTAGGGAATGACCGTTTTTTCAGAAAAACGAGTAGCCCCCTCTTGCGCCGCCAGAGTCGAAGAGCCTGCGAGCTCTTCTCCTGTCTCATCTCTTATGAGATTCGACATCCCCGAGGGGGACGGGGCGCAGAGTGACAGCCTTTGTTCGGAGCCAAGGCTCTCGCATGCGAAATCGGAACAAAATCTTTGGGCAGGTAATCCGTCCCTCCCGTGAGGCGCAGGGGTGGGTTAAGGAGGGGACAGGCACTGTCCCCTCCCATTGAGTTGAATAAAAAGTCGAAAAAACAGGGAAGTTCCTTCAGACCTTCGCTATCGAGATCGTCATCGCGACGCCCTCGACGTCCCAGTCCTTTACCGATGCAAACGCTGTCGCGGGAGCCGGTTCGGCAGCGGTGCGGATCGAGAGTTCCTTTGCACGGACCTCCTCAGCGATGCCTGCCCTCCATGCGTCCCGGACCAGCGAGCAGACTCGCCCGTCGGCAACCTTTACGTCGGCCGCGATGAAGTCCTCGACCGCGAGGTCGAGCTGCCTGCGGGTCTCCTGGATCCTGCGGATCACTTCCCGGGCGTAGCCCTCGGCCTCGAGTCCGGGGGTGAGTGCAACGTCCACGTACACGGTCGCGTCGGTCATCGGCGCAGAGAAGACATCCGCGGGGAGTTTCTCGGTGAAGGTGACGTGCTCCGGACCAAGTTCGAAGCTCGCGTTGTCCCCGGTGAGGGTATAGTTCTGTCCCCCATCGATCACCGCCTTGATCGCATTCCCGTCCGCCGCCTCGATGAGCGCCTTGACCTTAAACGAGTTCTTCCCGAAGCCCTTCCCGAGCGCCTTCATCACGGGCCCGGCATGCCACCCGATCCGCTCCCACCGGCCCATGACGACCGAAACCTTCCGGGCATTCGCCCGGTCCCTGCAGACCGCGTTGAGCCGGTCGATCGCGTCCCGGACGGCATCCGAGCCCGTGACCACGACCACTTCCGCTACCGGCCACCGGAGCTTCCGCCTGCCGGCCTGCCGGGCATTGGCGCATGCTTCGTCGAAGGAGCGGACGATCCCGACCGCGTGCTCCAGCTCGCGGTCCACGAGAGCCGTATCCCCCGCATCCCAGGAGAGCATGTGGACGCTCGCCGGGTCGCTCCGGCACCGGAGGTTCCGGTAGATCTCCTCGGCGAGGTGCGGGCAGAACGGGGCGAGGAGGCCGGTGAGCCGGCGCATCACGTAATAGATCGTCTCGTACGCGAACCGCTTGCTCTCCGACTCCCCTTCGAGCCACATCCGCTCCCGCACGAGCTGGACGTACCAGCGGGAGAGGTCCTCCAGGATGAAGGCGACGAGCTCACGGGTCGCCTTATGGAGCTGGCACTCCTTCATGGCCGCGTCGACCGCGCCGGCGACCGTGTTGATCCGGGATACGATCCACCGGTCCTCGTCCGGCATCTGGCGGAGCCGGGAGGCCACGAACGACCCGTCCCAGACCCCGTCCTTTGCCGACGGCCCGAACCGGTCGAGGATCATGTACGGGAGCGGGAACCGGTATACATTCCAGAGGATGTTTGCCGCACGGCTGGTGGTGCCGACGTTCTCCCAGTTGAACCTGAGGTCGTCCCACGGTGCGGACGAGGAGAGGACGTAGAGCCGGAGGATATCGACGCCCACCTTTGCGATGACCTCCTCGGGGGTCACCACGTTGCCGAGGCTCTTGGACATCTTCTTCCCCTCCGCGTCGAGGGCAAAGCCGTGCATGCATACGCTCCTGTACGGCGCCTTTCCGAAGGCGACCGTGCTCGCGCCGAGCTGCGAGTAGAACCAGCCGCGTGTCTGGTCCTGCCCCTCGGTGATGAAGTCCGCGGGCCAGAGCCTCTCGAACTCCTTTGTCTTCCCGGGGAACCCGAGCGTCGCCCACGACGCGACCGCCGAGTCGAACCAGACGTCGAAGATGTCCCCCACGCGCTCCATCGTGCCTCCGCAGCTGCAGGGGATCGTCACCTCGTCCACGTAGGGCCGGTGGGGGTCGGCGACCGGCTTCCCGCTCGCCTCTTCGAGTTCCGCGATGGTGCCGATCACCCGGTACTGGTCGCACTTCCGGCAGACCCAGACCGGGATCGGGATGCCCCAGTACCGCTGCCGGGAGATGCACCAGTCCCGGGCCTCCTTGATCCAGTCGTAGAAGCGGGCGCTGCCCGCCCACTCGGGGTACCACGCGACCCTTGCCACCTCGGAGAGCATCAGCTCGCGCATCTCGGAAGCCTTGAGGAACCACTGGGACGTTGCACGGAAGATGATCGGGGTCTTGCACCGCCAGCAGTGCCCGTACCGGTGCACGACCGTCTCCTTTGCGAGGAGGTGGTCGCCGAGCGCTTCGAGGACCTCGTCGTTCGCGTCCCGGACAAACTTCCCGGCAAACTTCCCCGTCTCATCCCTGAATTTCCCGGCGCCGTCGACCGGGCAGACGATCGGCAGGCACTCCTTCGTACCGAGGACGAAGTCGTCCCAGCCGTGGCCGGGTGCGATGTGCACCATGCCGGTATTCTCGAGGGCCACGAAGTCCGCGGTCACGACCTTGTGCTCGATCCCGCGCTGGAGCGGCACGTGCTCCCGGAGAGGGGACTCGTAAATCCACCCGGCAAGCTCGGACCCGGCGGCCTTTTCAACGATCCTGAAGTCCTTGTACCGCGCCTTCTTCAGCACGGCCTTCACGAGGGGTTCCGCGATCCAGAGCAGGTCTTCCTTTCCGTCCTTTGAGGCAGCGACTTTCACGTACCCGAAGTCCTTCGCAACCGCCACCGCCACGTTGGCCGGGAGGGTCCACGGGGTCGTCGTCCAGATGACGAGGGACTCCCCCGGCTTCCCCCGGAGGGGAAACCTGACGAAGATGGAGGGGTCCTTCTCGTCCCAGTACTCGACCTCGGCGTCCGCGATCGCCGTCTCGCACCGGGGGCACCAGTTCACGACCCGGTACCCGCGCTCGAGCATCCCCTTCTCCTGCGCACGGGCGAGCGTCCACCACGCAGCCTCGATGTACTCCGGCCTCACCGTCTGGTACGCGTTCTTGAAGTCGAGCCAGACCCCCAGGCTCTCGAACTGGCCGTCCATGAGGAGCTTGTTCTTCTCCGCAAACTCGCGGCACTTCTCGATGAAGGGCCCGATCCCGAACGCCTCGATGTCTTTTTTGGAGGTGAAATTGAGCGCCTGCTCGACCTTCACTTCGATCGGGAGGCCGTGCATGTCGTACCCCGCCCGGTCGATGACGTTCTTCCCGTTCATACGGTGGTACCGGAGGATGCTGTCCTTGAGGATCTTGTTCCAGGCAGTGCCGAGGTGGATGGTGCCCGTCGTATAGGGCGGCCCGTCAACAAAGAAGAACGGTTTTCCCGCCTTCCGCAGTTCCTTGACCATCCGGTAGGTCTCGCTGGTGCGCCAGTACTCCTGCACCGAACGCTCGATCGCCTTCGCGTCGAAATTCGCGGCTACTTCCTTCACAAAACCCCTCGCACGTGCCCGGCGGGACGGCCGGACGTATTACCTCATGTTGGTTGTTATCAGACAAAGTAGTTTTTCCAAAAAAACCGGCAGCACGGGCTGCCGGTGCGGGGGGGGACCCGGGATGGCAGGCGTTATTTCAGGGGCGCTTCCGGCAGAGGCGCGGAAATCCGCTGCGGTTTTTCCCACCGGCAGGTCCGCGGGAGGGCGCCAGACCGTCCAAAGCCTTCGGGCAAGAAGCGCAACCCATATAAAGATCGCCCATGAAATGAACAGTCATGAGACTCCGAGGATATACCTTTCTGACAGCACTGCTGGTCATCACCCTGGTGCTCGTCGCCGGCTGCGCAACAGCGCCGGCCCCCGGCCCGGCCACTTCCGCACCTGCAACCGCCGCGCCGGTCGCAGCGGCAAACCCCCAGGCGCCATCGGCCCCCGCCGCCCCCGTCGCAACCGCGAGCAGCGGCGGCATCAGCACGAAGATCAATGTCCACTACAACGACTATGCCTGCATCGATGTCCAGCAGCTCCTGGGCGTGGACTACCTGTACCCCGACCAGAAGTATACCGTCTCTGCGTCACCCCCGGCGGACAACTCGGTGAACGTCAACATCCTCTTCATCGACACCCAGGACCACACCAAGATGATCTCCGTAAAGCCGGTCTGGGATACCGTCCACAGCGTCTGGACGTACAACGGCCTCGTGCCCATCGTCCAGTTCAACGACGTCACCACGCCCCAGCAGAAGACGATCACGATCAAGGACCAGGGGCAGTACTACCTCTGCGCCGATGACCGGAAGGAGACGGGTTCCAGCGACGCCACGATCCAGATCCCGGTCAAGTTCACCCGGGTAAGCTAAAAGAACCCCTCAAAACTTCCCGCTCTTTTTCATTCTCTTCCCGGGGGAAAATTTCCTCTCGTGCGAAGCGCCCCCCTGTCCCGATTCGGCCCATCCGGCCGTGCGTATATCCCGGCCGTTACAACCGGCGGGCCGCTGCAATGGTACAGCGGTGGACCCGTGCCATCGGCCGGACGGAAGAAGACCGGAGGGAAGAAAAAGGGATAAAAAAGAAAAACAACGGCGAAACTCATTCCGACCGGATGATCTCCGGGTAGAATGCCTGGAGGATCTTCTCGACATGGGAGAAGGCCTTCTTGTGGTCGATATAGACCCGGAACGAGCCCCCGTTCTTCACCGTGATCGTCAGGTACCCCGAGAGGAGGACCGGCCGCTTCATGTCGATCCGCGTGATGTCCTCTTTCTTCGCTACGAAGACCTGGTTCTTCTCGAGGTCCTGCACCAGCCGGGGCCGGGTATCGACCGTGGTGCCGAAGAGCTCGTCCATGATGAAGGTCCCGAACTGGACCCCCTGGGGGTTGGCGATGTCAAGGTCGGGGCTCCGGATGACGAAGAGGCGCCGGTCGGTCGCGTACACCCCGTAGCCCCCCGTCGACGACCCGATCGCCCCGGCAAGGGCCCCGGCCATCCCCTCGCCGGATACCTTCAGGGTGAGGCTCGACAACCCCCCGAGATACGTCTCCCCGGGGCCGGCTGCCGCGCTCTCCTGGGGCTCGCCGAGGGTCAGGACCTCGATCGCTGCAATGAGGGTGCCCCGGGCGTCATACACCGCCGTGCCTTTTCCCCAGAGCAGCATCGGCTTCCCCCGGATGGAGATGTGCTCCATCTCCCCGATGTAGGTGTCCCCGACTTTTTTCGTCCCCGCACCCGAGACTTCGTCCGGCGAGATGATGTGGTCGATGAGCATCGGTACCGGTTTCCCGTAGAACGGCACGGCGTACTCCCTGCCGCCCCTCCCGATCATCGAGGCGGCCCGCACGCCGGTCAGCTCCTCGAGCGCGCTGTTCCACGCGATCACCACGCCCGTCCGGCTCACGGCAAAGACAGGGTTATCGAGCGTATTCACGGTCTCGACGATCATCTTCCAGTCGTCGGCATTCGGCCCTGCGGCAGGGGAGGGCTTCGCGGCAGCCGGCTGCACAGCCGGCCGGGATGCTGCCGCCTGGGGTGCAGCCGCCGGCGGAACCGGCTGGACCAGCTGGACCGGCGGCGCTGCGGGTTGTACCGGCGCTGGCGCCGCAGGCCGGACCTCCGTAATTTTTACCGCGGGGCGGGAGGCCTCGTGCCCGACCTTGATCAGGCCTCCGGTATCCCTTCCCGAGACCTGGTACTCCGAGACCGCACCGGCGGGGGTGAAGATCCCGTGATATTTCCACTGCAGGAGCCGGGACTCGCCGTCCGCGGTGGTGATGTGGTGCTCCATCAGGGCGTCCGGCGCTGCCATGGTGAGTTTCTGCAGCCGGCTGAGCACCTCGGCGCGCTCGTTTGCGGGGATGAAGGAGAAGAGGTCGCTCCTGAGCATCTCCTCGTAGGGTTTCTTGAAAAAACCGACCGAGAACTCGTTGACGAACGTGAACCTCCCGTCGGGGAGAACGCGGCAGATGATATCGGTATGGCTCTCGACGCACGAGGCGTAGAACCGCTCCCACTCGGCGAGCGCACGTTCGCCCTGTTTCTTGCCGACGCTCGTGCGGATGAAGCCTACGAGCTTGCTGATGTCCTTCCCGGAGTCGCCGCCCTTCTGGAGATAGTAGTCCGCCCCGCTGTTTAAGGCGTCGATGGCGATGTGGGCGAGGCGCTTTCCCGTGACGATGATGAAGACGGTCGGTATCCCCCGGGTGCGGACCTCCTTCAGCAGGCCGACGCCGTCGAGGCCCGGGAGGGCGTAATCGGAGATGATCACGTCGAAGAACTGGGTATTCAGCAGCTCGAGGGCCTCCTCGGCAGTGGCGCAGCTCTGTACGACAAACCCCGGCTCGCGGCCGAGGAGCCTCGTGAAGACTTCCAGCACCTCGGGCTCATCGTCAACACACAATACTGAAACCGAATCCGTCTGCGTCACTGCCAGTCCCCTTCGCTGTAATCTCTTTCGTTCCTCACAGTAAAAAATTTTGTAATTTGGTTTCCTTTGGTTTTTCCGTCAGCGGCCCGGGGGGCAGTCGTGCCGGATCACCGGGACATCCCGGACTCCGCCGGCGTGTCAGGCACCGGCGGGGTCGGAGGGACCGGGGGAGTCGGCGGCGCCGGCTGCTGCGGGCCGATACCGGTATTTCCTGCAGCCTGCCGCGGCCCCGTCGGGGTACCCATGGTGCACCCTGCGGTGACGATGCAGACGACCAGGAAGGCGATCGCCGCGGGCAGAAGGTATCCCATGGCGAAGATTCTGACAGCCCGGTATAAGCAAGTGTCGATTGCCGCACGGGGGCGGGGGCCGGCGCCTGCCGCGGCTGTCCCGCCCGTTCCCCCGCCGGTATTTTCGTGGCGTGCCATTTATGGGGGAAGGGATTTGAAGGTACCTCCATGCAGATCGCAGTTATCGGGGCCGGGGACTGCAGGGCGGAAGAGTACGCAGGAGCCCGGAAGATCGGGGAACTCATCGCCGGGGAAGGCGGGATCCTCGTCTGCGGGGGACTCGCCGGCGTCATGGAGGCTGCGTGTCGCGGTGCGCAGGAGAGAGGGGGCGTTACGGTCGGCATCCTTCCCGGCACGGCCGGCGGGAACCGGTACCTTGGCATCGCGATACGGACCGGCCTTGGCCATGCACGGAACGCGATCGTTGTCCAGTCGGCGGATGCCGTCATCGCGGTCGGCGGCGGACACGGGACGCTCTCCGAGATCGCGATTGCGCTCAAGGCCGGGGTGCCGGTATTCGGGCTGAGGAGCTGGGATATCGGAGGCGTGGTCCGCTGCACGGGCCCGGAAGAGGCGGTGGCCGGGGCAGTCGCCGCAGCGCGGTCTTACGGATCACGTGTCCGCAGCGATGATCGGGGGCCTCTCTAGAAGCGGCAGACCGTCCGCCCGTCAGGGTGCCGACGGCTCCGGGGACCGCTTCACCACAGGATCACCTCGACCCGGGTCCCGGTCTCCAGGCCCTCGCTCTCCGCCGGGATCCTGACGATCCCGGTGCTCCGGACCAGGGTGTTGAGGAGACCGGATTTGCCGAAGAGCGGGGTTGCAATCCCGTCGTGCACCGCGACCCGGATGTAGTCCTCGCGGCCCCTGGTTGAGGGGACGTTCTCCGCGAGCGCAGCCGCGGTAGTCCGCACGCTGCGTCCGGATTCACCGGTCATACCGGTTATGAGGTGGCTCCCGATCGCGACGAGCACGACGAATGCAGCCGCCGGGTGGCCGGGGAGCCCGATGACGGGTTTCTCCCCGAACCGGCCGATGATCGTCGGCTTGCCCGGGGCGATTGCGATGCCGTGGATCAGGATCTCCCCGTGCTCGGCGACGACCGCCGCGACCATGTCCCGCTCGTCCTTCGAGCTCCCGCCGGAGACGAGCACCGCGTCGCACTCCGCCGCGGCCTTCCCGAGCGCGGTCCGGAGCGCCCCGCGGTTGTCCCGCACGATGCCGTACCGGACCGGGATGCACCCCTGCCCTTCCACGAACGATGCGACCACGTACGAGTTCACGTCCCGGACCTGCCCCTGTTCCGGGACCTCGCCGGCCGGGACGAGCTCGTTGCCGGTCGAGAGGATCGCTATCTTCGGCCGCTTCGAGACCGGAACGACCGTGCAGCCGGCCGCGGCGAGCACCCCGGTATCCTGCGCCGAGATCCTCCGCCCTTTCCGGAGCACGATCTCCCCTTCCCGGAAGTCCTCCCCGGCGAGGACGACGTTCTCCCCGTGGGCGACCGGCTTCTTCACCAGGACGTCCTCCCCCGTCATCTCGGTATTCTCGATCATGACCGCGGCATCGGCCCCGGCGGGGAGGACCCCCCCGGTGGGGACGTATATGCACTCGCCGGCGGCAAGCGGCCGACCGGCGGCCTTCCCCATCTCGACCCTCCCGCGGAAGGAGAGGATCGCGGGGGCCGCATCGCCCGAGCCCGCGGTATCGGAAGCCCTCACGGCATACCCGTCGACGACCGATCGGGCGAATCCCGGGATGTCGGCATCCGAGAGGATGTCGCGGGCGAGGATGCGGCCGAGAGACCCGGCGAGGGGGACCGGTTCTTCGCCTGCGGGTACGGCAAGATCCCTGACCGCCTTCACGGCCTCAGGTACCTGGACGACCGTGAGGAACAGGCTCATTTGAAGCAGCCCAGCTGGCAGGCGCGGATCTTGATCTTCCTGGAGTTGCAGTATTCGGTGATCTCGTGCTTGGGAATCCTGTGTTTGTCGGCGATCGCAAAGGCCTGCGGGCAGGTGATCTCCTTGTCAATACCCTCTTCGAGGAAGACCTTCTCGACTTTCTTGGCGTCCATGGTATCACTGTATTCTGTGCTTAACGTATAGCGTTTGCTCCTCCCTACGAGAGACTTATTGAAAAAGGACGGCATATGAATGATCAATGAAGGTCGCACTCGTCAGTTCGAAGCAGGACCCGGCCGGCACCAGCATCCGGCAGCACATCGGACGGCTGCTCGATGAGGACTCCCGTGCGTGGAGGGACTCCGGACGGGAATACGCCTTCTTTGAAGTGGACGGCCGGCTCATCCACGCCGGGAACGCGGACCGGGATTTCGACGGGGACCTGGTGATCTTCCTCTCCCGGCACGCGAGCGAGAACCCCGTGCCCGTCCTGACCGTCCACGTGACCGGCAACTTCGGGAAGGCGGAGCTCGGCGGGGAGCCGCGCACGCTCGCCCCCGCCGCCGCGGGGATGATGCAGGCGACCCTCCGCTCCCTCGCGAGACACTGTCCCGAGGGGTACCGGGTCTCGTACGAAGTGACCCACCACGGGCCGACCGGGCTTGTGCACCCGTCATTTTTCGTCGAGATCGGGAGCACCGAGGCCGAATGGACCGATCCCGTTGCCGGGAGGGCGGTCGCCGAGAGCGTCCTCTCGGCGGCCCCGCAGCACCCGGTCCCGCTCATCGGGTTTGGCGGCACGCACTACGCGGCGAGGGAGACGGAGATCGCGCTCTCGACCCGCGGGGCCTTCGGCCACATCGCCCACACGCGGGAGGTAGCGGGGCTGGACCGGGAGATGGTCCGTGCCATGGCGGAGAAGAGCGGGGCGGTGGCGGCGTACATCGACCGGAAAGCGCTGGCACGCGGGGATCTCGACCGGCTCGCGGGCATGCTCGGACAGGAGGGCATACTGAGGCTCACCGAGAGCGAGATCGCCGGGATCGGGCACCTCCCCTGGGAGACGTACCTGTCGGCACGGGCGCTCGCGGAACGGGAATCGCCCGGGGCACGGTGTTATGTCCACGATCTCCGCGGGGAAGGGCCGCTGGTCCGTGTCGCCATGGACCCGGTCCTCCTCGGCGAGACCGTGAAGGCCGACGAGCCGGCCCTGTTGCAGGCGCTCGACGCCCTGCCGGTTATCCATCTCTCGACGCAGGACAGCCGCATCATCCCCGCGTTCCTCACCTGCGGCGATCATACGTCGCATATAATACATGATTTAAATACATTGTGCGTAAAAATCATACGTAATAAAGAGATCACTGCACGGGAGAGAGATCACCTGATCATTAAAAAGGTACGATTCGATCCCCACAAAGCGCGCGAACTGGGAGTACCGTCCGGACCGTTCTACAAAGATCTGTCATCGGGCAAACCTGTCGTGATCGACGGCAGGGAGATCACGCCCGCCATGGTGTCCACCTGCAGTGAAATCAGGATCCACATCCCGGGACTGGAGAATTTTCCATGAGATCGATTGTTGAAGAGGCACTTACGAAGGCGAGGGACGAGACCCCCACTCCCTCGCAGAATAACGAAGACCTTGACCAGATCCTCGCGGAGCTGAAGACCGAGATCACGGTCATCGGCTGCGGCGGCGGCGGGTCGAACACCATCACCCGCATGATGGAGGAGGGCATCCACGGGGCGAAGCTCATCGCCATCAACACCGATGCCCAGCACCTGATCCGGACCAAGGCCGACCAGCGCATCCTCGTCGGCAGGCAGCGGACGCGGGGCCTCGGCGCCGGCTCCATCCCCCAGATCGGGGAAGAGGCGGCCCTCGAGAACGAGCAGGAGCTCCGTGCGGCCGTCTCCGGGTGCGACATGGTCTTCATCACGGTCGGCCTCGGCGGCGGGACCGGGACCGGTGTCGCGCCGGTCGTAGCCAAGGCGGCACGGGACGAGGGGGCGCTCACGATCGCGGTCGTCACCCTCCCCTTCGCCGCGGAAGGCGCCATCCGGATGGAGAACGCGGAAGCCGGCCTCGAACGCCTCCGGGATGTGGCGGACACGGTCATTGTAGTGCCCAATGACAAGCTCCTCGAGGTCGTCCCCAAGCTCCCGCTCTACGCGGCGTTCAAGATCGCCGACGAGGTGCTGATGCGTGCGGTCAAGGGGATCACCGAACTCATCACGATGCCCGGGCTCGTCAACCTCGACTTCGCCGATGTGCGCACCGTGATGGAGCGCGGCGGCGTGGCCATGATCGGGATGGGGGAGAGCGATTCGGAGGACAAGGCTGCAGACTCGGTCAAGAAGGCGATCCGGTCGCCGCTCCTCGACGTGGATATCAGCGGCGCGACCGCCGCGCTCGTCAACGTGGTCGGCGGCCCGGACATGACCATGGAGGAAGCCGAAGGGGTTGTCCAGGAAGTCTACAACCGGGTGGACCCGAATGCGCGGATCATCTGGGGTGCGCAGATCGACCCCGCGATGGAGACCAAGATGCGGACCCTGCTGGTGGTCACGGGCGTACGGTCGCCACAAATATATGGTCGCAACGAGAAACTAACCCCCAAAGTACAGAAACAGTTTGAGATCGATTTTCTCAAGTGAGCCAGCATGGAAATTTCAAAACCGGAAATCAAAGCCAGCGTGATCCATGAGGAACTTTTCCGCAAATACCTCCGGGTCCTGAAACTCGCGCGCACCCCGACCCGGGAAGAGTTCACCAAGATCGCCATCGTCGCCGCCGCCGGTGTCCTCCTCGTCGGGCTCATCGGGTTCATCATCTACGTGATCTTCGAACACAAGACTCTGCTGGGCTTCTAGGAATCATGACCGCCATGACCGAACAGGCCCCGCCCGCCCCCGGATCCCCGCAGGCCGCAGCAGCTCCCCCGGCCTCGCCCGAGGTCTTCGTGAACCGGATCTTCGCCATCAAGACCACTTCCAAGCAGGAGCGGACGGTGGCCGACAATATCCAGAAGGCCATCGAGACGAAGGCGACCGACGTCAAGGTGACCGCGATCATCGTCCCGAACGAGCTGAAGGGCTACGTGCTCGTCGAGACGCCCGAGAAGCTGAACCGGATCGAGCAGCTCGTCGAGAAGGTAGCCCACGCACGGGCCGTCATCAAGGGCGAGACGAGCCTTGCCGAGGTCGGGCACTTCCTCATCCCGAAGCCGGTCGTCTCCGGCATCGAGGAAGGCACCATCGTCGAGCTCATCGCGGGCCCGTTCAAGGGCGAGAAGGCCGTCGTCAAGCGCGTCGACTCCGCCAAGGAAGAGATCACGGTGGAGCTCTACGAGAGCGTGGTCCCGATCCCGATCACCGTCCGGGGCGACAACGTCCGGGTAGTCGAGAAGTTCAAGGACCGGTAACATCCTGTCACGGTCTCATTTTTTTGCCTCACGCCGTTAAAGGTTCTGGAATCGCGAGGGTGGCCCCCCCGGACCGATGAACCTGATGGAAATACACAATCAACGGTGAACAAATGATCTTTTTTCGATAGTAAGTGTTAAAAAGAACAGGTTCCCGTTGTTTTATTCTGCCTTTTATGCAAATTAATCGAAATCTGGCCATCCGGGTCCAACTCATTTCACATCCAAATAACCGCATACCAGCCTCAGCCGTGACCGGCATTAATGGTTCAAACCCCGCGGCGATGATATTTCACCATCGATTAGCGGGAAGACTTCTTTTCCGATTACATGCGAAATGAAATCCGGTCTTTTTCCGGTTTCGTCTGGTCTGCTTAAATCGAAAAGACGGGTATCGCGAAGGTATTATACGACAAGTGAAGTATACCGTAACCTAAGCAATGAGGAATTTTTATGAAGAAAGGTTTTGCAGTGAATCTTGAGGAAGAGACCAGAAAGAACACGGATTTCCGAAGAGTACTCTATACGGGAAAATTCAGCCAGCTGGTACTGATGTGCCTTAAACCAAAAGAGGATATCGGCATGGAAGTCCACGATACCGTTGACCAGTTCTTTCGTTTCGAAGAAGGGGAAGGGGTCGTCGTGATTGATGCGACCAGGCATGTAGTGCATGATGGCAGCGGGGTGATCGTCCCCTCCGGCGCCCAGCACAATGTAATCAATACCTCCAAAACAAAAAACCTCAAACTGTACACGATCTATTCTCCGCCGGAGCATCAGGATAAAGTTGTCCGGAAGACAAAGCAGGAGGCTGTTGCCCGTGAAGAGGAATATGATGGAAAACCAACAGAAAAATAATCGTTTTTAATCAGGAAGCAGTAACGCTTTTTCAGAGATTAACCCCGTACGGATTTCGTGATTTTTGTTTTCATTTCGGTCCTGATAAGTTTGCGGTCGCTCGCGGACTTCCATTCCGACCAAAAAACAAATCAGATCCCCAGCGTATCAGAACGCCTGAGAGAAAAGCGCGATATCGATCCATTCTCGTTGCTCCGAAAACCAATTTTTCGGGGAAGATAAAGAGCATCGGCACCGAATGGATAATTTTTTAATTTCAAAATTTCTTTTTTTTTCTTCCCGCCCGTGTTTTTCTGGATGGGCCATGCAGCGGTGCTGTTGCGATAACGGGACCTGATAAAAAATCAAATCCTCGTGACACGTCATCGCTGGCGATTTTAGAAGTCCCGGCAACGCAACAGAACCCCCCCGGCCGCCAAACCCTTATATCGCATTCCATGCCAATACCGGAGAGAATGTCCCTCCCGTTCAATATCGTCGACCTCGTCCTCCACTTCGACAAGTACCTCCCGGTCATCATCCAGCAGTACGGGATGTGGACGTACGCGGTCCTCTTCCTCATCCTCTTCTGCGAGACCGGGCTCGTAGTCACCCCCTTCCTCCCCGGCGACTCGCTCCTCTTCATCGCCGGGACCCTCGCGGGCACCGGGATGCTCGATATCCGGGTCCTCCTCGCCGGGATGGCCGTTGCGGTCATCCTCGGGAACACCACAAACTACTGGATCGGGTATATCTTCGAGCACCGGGTACTCGAGTGGCGGTATTCGCCCGTGAAGAAGGAGCACCTCGCCGAGACCCACGAGTACTTCGAGAAGTACGGCGGGTTCACCGTCGTCGTCGCCCGCTTCGTGCCGGTCGTCCGCACCTTCGCGCCGTTCATCGCCGGCATCGGGAAGATGCGGTTCGCCCTCTTCTCCGTCTACAACATCATCGGAGCGGTCGGCTGGGTCTGCCTCTTCCTCCTCGGCGGCTACCTCTTCGGAAACCTGCCGTTCGTGCAGCAGAACTTCACGCTGATCGTGTACGCGATCATCGCCGTCTCGTTCATAGCCATCATCCCGGTCATCGTCAGGTTCCTGCAGTCGTTGAAGAGAGAGGCGCCAGCGAAGTAGAAACAATCTTCTCTAAAACCACGGGCCGAAAAATCGCGCCGCCAGCCAAAGGCCCGCCGCCGCGCCGTTTACGACCGCCTCCCGAAGGCGGGGCAAAGAATATCTTTTCCCCGCGTTACGAATGACCTCTCATGGCACAGCTTACCGCAGGCACGCGAAAGCAGCGGGCCGCCCACGGAAAAGGGGAATCGCTGACGATCACCCGGATCTTCGACGCCCCCCGGAAAAGGGTCTGGGAAGCCTGGACCGATCCGGCACTGGTCCGGCGCTGGTGGGGGCCGGCGGGCTACACCGCGCCCGAGATCCGGATCGATCTCCGTGTCGGCGGCAGGTATCTCTCCTGCATGCGATCGCCCGATGGGAAGGACTACTGGAGCACGGGCGTATACCGCGAGATCGTCCCGATGGAGCGGCTCGTGGCCACCGACAGTCTCTCCGACGAGAAGGGGAATGTCGTCCCTGCCTCGTATTACGGGATGGCGGGCGATATGCCCGGGGAGCTGCTCGCTACCTTCACGTTCAGGGAGCAGAACGGCAAGACGAAGTTTTCCTTGAAGTTCGGGGGCTTCCCGGCCGGCGAAATGGCCGCGCTTGCGAAGGCCGGCTGGAACCAGTCGCTCGACAAGCTTGCGGACCTGCTGATCGAAGAGGCGGCCGGGGTCGGGAAGACGATCATCATCGCTGACGACGGCCGGCAGGACGCGACCCTGGTCCGGGTCTTCGATGCCCCGCGGGCGCGGATCTTCGAGGCGTACACGAAACCGGAACTGATCCCGCAGTGGTGGGGGCCGCGGCGGCTCTCGACTGTTGTCGACCGGCTTGAAGCAAAACCGGGCGGGAGCTGGCGATTCCTCAACCGCGATGCCGCGGGGAACGAGTACTGGTTCCACGGGGTGTATCACGAAGTCTCTCCGGGGCGGATCGTCAATACCTTCGAGTTCGAGGGGATGCCGGGCCACGCCATGCTCGGGATCCAGGCCCTTGAGGAGACGGGCGGGAAGACGAAACTTACGGTAAAATCCATATTCGAGTCGGTCGGGGACCGCGACGGGATGCTCGCAACCGGCGGGGACGGCTGGAGGGAGACCATGGACCGGCTCGCGGAGCTTGTGGAACGGGAGAAGCCCTGAGGCGGAATCCGGCAGGGTCCCCCGGCTCCCGGCAACACCTCATGGTGCCGGAACCGGTGGAAAACACGGGCGACCCGGAGAACGCTTCGCTGGCTGTACAGGCTGGTGCCGGAGAGATCCGGAAAAGGCCGGATAACGAGAGCGGTACGGGCAGGGTCTCTCCCGCGGGAACTGCAGGAGGAGCCGATTCAGAATACGGCCGCGGCATTCTTTTTCTTCCTCCCGTCTGCCTTCCGGGATTCCCGGCCCGGCTGCTGCGGTTTTTTTAGAACAATTATATGGCAGGACGATCCAATTATGTCAGCTATATTTTACATCATCGCGGAGCGGGCGGTGATGCCGGGGGAACGCCGGATCTCATGAAAACAAACGTGCCTGAAGTGGATGCCGGAGCGCCGGTAAAAAAAGGGATAGACTACAAGTGGATCGTCCTCTCGATCACGACCATAGAGATGTTCATGGTATCCGTGAACGGGAGCATCACCTTAATCTCGCTCCCCGCGATCTTCAACGGCATCAGCATCGACCCGCTCACCTCGTTCCAGTACCTGATCTGGGTGCTGATGGGGTACAGCCTCGTCACCGCGACGCTCCTTCTCAGTTTCGGCCGGCTCTCGGACATGTACGGGAGGGTGAGGCTCTACAACATCGGGTTTGCCATCTTCACCCTCGGGTCCATCCTCCTCTTCCTCACGCCGGACAAGGGGGACGCGGGCGCCATCGAGCTGATAGCCTTCCGCCTCGTCCAGGCCGTGGGCGCGTCCTTCACCTTCTCCAACAGCGCGGCGATCCTCACCGACGCCTTCCCCCCTGACGAGCGGGGCAAGGCGCTCGGCCTGAACACGATGGCGTTCCTCTCCGGCCAGTTCGTCGGCCTCATCCTCGGCGGCGTCCTCGCGTTCTACAACTGGCGGTACGTCTTTTTAGTCAGCGTGCCGGTCGGCATTCTCGGGACGGTGTGGGCGTTCCTGAAACTCAGAGAGAGCCCGGTGCCGAGGCGGAAACGGAAGATCGACGTCTGGGGCAACGTAACGTTTGTCGGCGGGCTGACCATCTTCCTCATCGGCATCACCTACGCGCTCCTCCCCTACGGGCACGACCCGATGGGGTGGGGCAACCCGCTCGTCCTCGCATCGCTCACCGCCGGCGCCCTGCTGCTCATCGCATTCCCGTTCATCGAGAGCCGGGTAGAGGACCCGATGTTCCGGCTGAACCTCTTCCGGATCCGGGTATTCTCCCTTGCCAACACCGCCGGGTTCCTGAGCGCCCTCGCCCGGGGCGGTATGATGTTCCTCCTCATCATGCTCCTGCAGGGGATCTGGCTTCCTCTCCATGGGTACAGCTACGAATCCACCCCGTTCTGGGCGGGGGTGTACATGCTCCCGCTCACCGCGGGGTTCGTGATCATGGGCCCCCTCTCGGGCTGGCTCTCGGACAAGTACGGTTCCCGGTTGTTCGCCACTGCCGGCCTGCTCCTGATCGCCTCCTCCTTCCTGATGCTCGCCGCACTGCCGTACAACTTCGATTACCCGGTCTTCGCCGTCGCGCTCCTGGTCATGGGCCTCGGGAACGGCATGTTCGGGACGCCGAACATCGCGGCAATCATGAACTCCGTGCCCCCGGAAGACCGGGGCGTGGCCTCGGGAATGCGGACGATGCTCCAGAACAGCGGGATGGTCATCTCGATGGCCCTCTTCTTCACCATCGTCATCGTCAGCCTGACCCGCCTGTTTCCCCCGGAGCTTGCGACATCGCTCACCGGTGTCGGGGCCCCGGAGCTCATCGGCCCGATGGCCGCGATCCCGCCGACCGGGGCCCTCTTCGCCGCGTTCCTCGGGTACAACCCGGTCCACGCGATCCTCGTCGCGATGCCCCAGGCGGTCGTCGCTACGCTCAGCCCGGCGACCATCACTACCCTGACCGGCACAACCTGGTTCCCGACCACGCTCGCCAATGCCTTCATGCCCTCGCTCCGGATCTCCTTTTATATCGGGGCCCTCCTCTCGATCATCGCCGCGTTCCTTGCCGCCATGACCGGCTCGCGGTTCGTCCACGAGCTCCACGCAAAGAAGGAGGGGGCTGCCGCGGAGAAAGCCGCCGGGATCACCGGGCCGGTTGACGATCCCGCCGGGGATGATGGGGAGCTGTAGGAAATTTTCGGATGATGGGCGGTCCATGTACGCAGAAAAATGTGCCCTGACTGATCCGACTTAATTTTCCGGTGTGCGAAGCGCCTGAAGAG
Organism: Methanoregula sp.; assembly: GCA_035515395.1. Classification (GTDB taxonomy): domain Archaea; phylum Halobacteriota; class Methanomicrobia; order Methanomicrobiales; family Methanospirillaceae; genus Methanoregula. The sequence continues at coordinate 22,320 of DATJBJ010000033.1, forward strand.
CTGCGGCCGGCCCTCTTATTTTGCAGTAATAATGTCTGTACTGGGGGTAGTGAGACACCATGATGGAATATATATGCATTAATACCGGTGCGAAAATACCATTATGAAGCGTGGTTGACTCCATGGATACAATCGATCTCAATTCAAAATTTGTGCAGATTTTAATTTTTTTCGGGGTCATTTTTTTCGTAGTTCCGGTATTCAGTATCTTCATCCTTCACGATTCGCGTATTTTGGGGAACCTCATGCCAGCGCTTTTGATTGGGCTCCTGGCAGTGATCGGATTTTATATCTTCTGGACCCGCACCATGCAGTCACTTTCCCCTCTGACACCCATGGAACTGATGGACACAAGAAAACGGCAGGTCATCTCGGACCTCTCGCAGGACGAAGCATTCCGCCTCTGCCAGGGCTCGCTTCGGACGTTACCCTCCGTTGAATTTCTGGCCTCAGATACGGGAGAATGGGGGATCCGTGCCCGGATCGAAATGACCACGGATATCCGGTTTACGATATCCCAAAAATCCCGTGGTCAATCGGAGATTATGCTCGAGGGATGGATTGCCGATGCCGAAACCATCGGATATTCTGAGAACCTGTCCCGAAGGGAACAGTTCACACGGCAGGTTATCCGGGTTCTCGACTACCTGAATGACTATCTGGTGCGGAACGCTTCCGGCACGATCGAAGGATCCTCCCCGTCAGCACCAAAAACGACGGGCAGCCCCATCGTTAAAAGCATCCGGCTCGCGGCGTTCCTCTCCCTGGTCAGTCCGGGGCTGGGGCAGTACTACAATGGGCGACTTCACCGTGGACTGGCGATACTGGCCCTCACTTCGGTCGGGATAATTTTCTACCTGATTCCAGGGATCATTGTATGGCTTTACGGTATCTGGGATGCAGGTTGTACCGCGAGAAAGGTCAACGAGGGTGTTTATCTGTACCAGAAGATACCTTCATTGATGCTGGTCTCTCTCTTCTTTGTCTCTCTTGTGACAATTCAGTTTTCGCTCATCGGATTCGTCTTACTCGCATACGGGAAAAGCGGGTACACGATGATCGAACCGTTCTTCCCCCTCGGATAACCAGCCCGGA
>DATJBJ010000034.1:0-13995 GCA_035515395.1 Methanoregula sp.
TTTCTCCTCTTCTGTGATCGATATCTTTGTTCTTCCGTTCTTTTCTGCTGTCTCATCGATATCATTGCTCATTGGTTTCATTCGCCTGTTGCCAACAGTTTCACCTCCTTTTTCCTGTCCTATGGGCTTTGACCATCGCGCCTGTTCTGATTACCGCTGCCGGTAAAAACCTGCTCACCGCACCAACAAAGCGAAAGACGTAATAACAAAACTGTTAAGAATATTGTTTCCACACTATCGAAAAATTTCCGAGCGGAATCTGAATGGTATTTTTTTATGACAATACCGATAAAATCCCTCCCTTGTCAAAAGAGGATCTGGATAAAATCCGATTCGATTTCGAAGAAGAACTTTCAAAACGCCTCCACTGGAGTGGAGAACCTGAAGACAATCTCCCGCCCATAGAGGAGACCGAAGCATACAGGAAATTTATCGCTGCGGGGTTGTCGTTGTGACGAACGGTTCCGGATAATTTCACCCGGAACGCGCGCCACCGGCAGGGTGCGACAGGGAAAAAACCCTTCTGCACGCGCATTTTTTGTCAGGTTTGTCCTTTTGCCTTCCTGCTTTTTACTACGGTGAGCGCGAATGCTGCGATACCTGCAACGGCCAATAGGTAAATATCGTATTCGAGTTGATTGCGATTTAAAACAATTAATCCGATATTTATCAGACTGATAACAAGTACTCCCATCCAGAAGCCGATATCCATTACGATCCAATCCCAGTCTTTCGTTATTTTCATCGTTATTTCGTACAGGTTCAGAATTTTATACTGTTCTCTAAAAAGACACAATATCACTTTTACCTGCAGTCTCCCGGGCCCCTTCCGTCGGAGAATCTCGTATGGGTGACACGCTCAGAACGGAGGCCGTACAAGGCCCCGTTTGCCTGTTTTCCGGAATTCAGGAGGACAAAATCGCCAAAATGCGGGACAAATTCAGGGGAAAACACCGATTTCCCGTCGGACGGATTGGGACGCGAACCGCCGCGAACCGTGGGCGGATCGGGACGGAGGTGACGAATACATGCCCCTTGGGTGAGGGAGTATTTGTGTTTTACCGGCACTTCAAGCCGGTTCTGCTGCGTGTCGGCGACTGACCCGATTACTTTTTGTTATGATGAATAGTAACCTCACCAGGATCCGGTACGGTATCAGGACCAGTCCGGTCGTCCTGAGCGGTACCCTGCTTCTCTCATTCCTTTGTTGTAACCCTGCCTGAATGCACCGTAGATGATAAAGAAACCAATGAGTACTGCGACGAGAATAATTACCAGGGCATTTCCGGAACCTCTTTTGTCGCTGCTGGTTGCCTGAACCGCTTCCTTAAAACCGGAGATATAGCTTGCGATATCCAGTATCTCCGCAAAGCCGTTGTAGAGTGCAGTGAGGATGCTCCAGAAATTTCTCCTCTGCGAGGCTATGATTACTGATTGTATCGTAATCACCAGTCCGAACCCGATTATGAGCGCGCCGAATACCAGAAAATTCAGGCTGAGCGCGTAGGTGACGGTATCTTCCGTTACATAGTCAAAGAAATACGCCAGAAAACTGAGTACCACGACGAGTACGTATACCATTCCGGCAAAGGCCAGGCCAAGCCCGGCATAGGATGCTACCCTGGTGAAACCTCCGCCGTAATCCTTTTTCAGAAGCCCGATGTTGTACCCGCTCGCGTACGCATTCCAGACCGAGACTATCGCATCGAAGAGGAGTATGAGCAGGGTTAAAACATCAGCCACGATATCCCGTTTATCTCGATGCAGTATTTAAAATTGACCTGCAGGGCTCGCGCTGGCGGTGTGACCGGTCATATTGTCCGGCACCAATCGCAAGACAACTGCACGCAAAAAATAAAATTTTAATAATAGTTGGCCCACATCCTCCACTGAAAAGGAACGTGTGTACCTATGGCAGAACCAACAGCTCCTGAACAAAAACTCCCGAAAAATCCGGGCCTCTTCCCCTGGTGGCTGCTCCTCCTGTGGGGAATCCTCACCGTCATCGTGGGCATCATGTTCTTCGCGACGCCCGTGATGACGACCGTGTTGTTTATCATCTTCCTCGGGGCGTACTGGCTTGTCGGCGGCCTGTTCACGCTGGGCAGTCTTGTGGTCGATCGGACAAATATCGGATGGAAGATCTTCCTTGCGGCCATCCACATAATCGCCGGGATTCTCATTCTCATCTACCCGCTCTTCTCTACCCTGATCCTCCTCTCGTTCTTCATCATATTTCTGGGAGCATGGGCATGTTTCATGGGATGCGTTCACCTGTATCACGCATACCGGGGCCGGGACGCGGGGATGGCAGTCCTCGGCGTTCTCAGCCTGATCTTCGGTATCCTGCTGCTCGCCTTCCCCCTCGTCTCGGTTGCTCTCCTTCCGTTCATCGCCGGTGCCTTCATGGTGGTCCTCGGTATCTCGGCAGCAGCCCTCTCGATCAGGGTAAAAACGATTGAGGCAGCTTTCGCACCATAACATTCCCTTTTTTCAGCCGTAGTCTCTCCCCGGTCCGGCCAATCGGGTCTCATCACCTGTTCAGGAAGCAATCCTGCGGGCCGTATCACTGGTTTCATCGGGGCCGGATGGACGGATGTCACCTCCCCTTCCCACACCCATAAGACATCCGGGCACCAACGCTAGTGCACCAATGGACAGCATCGATACGTTCTTCCCGTACTGCGAGTACCGGCCCGGCCAGCGCCACATGCTCGACGTGGTCGCGCAGGTAGCACGGGAGGGCGGGATCGCGATGATCGATGCGCCGACCGGCTCCGGGAAGTCGAGCGTGGTCGCCCCGCTCCTCGCGGAGCGGAACGGGAGGAAGCTCGTCATCGCGGTCCGGACGATCAGCCAGCTTACCACCTTCATCCGCGAGCTCGAACTCGTCCGGCAGAAGAAGCCGGAGCTGAAGTACGTCTACCTCGTCGGGAAGAAGAGCATGTGCCCGCTCGGCGGCGAAGGCGACGTGTACCGCCGGTGCGAGGGGGTCAAGGCGTTCTCGAACTCGCTCATGCGGGACCGGGCCGAGAAGGGGGCGCTTAACCCGTCAAAGGACCCGTTCATCGTCCAGCAGGTCCGCCGGATGGACCGCGACCACCCCCTCCTCTGCCCGTATTACATCGCGAGCAAAATGTTCGTCCCCGCCGAGTCCATGGGCCTCAGGATGGTCCCCTCGACGGCGCTCCGTTCCAAGGCCGAACGGGTCATCGCAAACGCAGTCGGGCCCCGGGAGCTTGCCGGGTTCTGCGGGGAGATCTGCCCGTACGAGCTGATGATGCAGGCGGCACGGAACACCGACGTCGTCATCCTCAACTACCACCACCTCTTCGACCGCGACATACGGGAGCAGCTGTACGCGAACATCGGCGTAGAGGCAAAGGACGTCTTCCTCCTCGTAGACGAGGCGCACAACTGCGGGGACGTTATCACCGGCATCGAGAGCGTCTCGCTGGAAGAGAAGGACCTCGAACAGGCGTCACGGGACCTCGCCACGATGCGGAAGCGGCACAAGGGCGCGGAGGCGGTGCAGCACGTCCTCCCCCGGCTCACCGAGTTCATCCGCGGGCTCGCGAACTCCCACGAGACCGAGGACTGGTTCGACCCCTCGATCTTCGACCGGATGGTGGTCCGGGGGTCGCTGTACAGGGACATGGACGAGATCGTGGACGAGCTCATGGGCCTCTCGGAGTCGATCCGGGAGAAGAACCAGAAGGCGGGGGAGTACCGTGAGACGGCCATCGAGCGGCTCACCGTCTTCCTCCTCCGGCTCTCGCAGTCCTCGACCGACCCGGCATACCTCACGGTCTACCGGAAGGAGGAGGCGGGGGTTACGCTGGAGGTCCGGAACATCGACCCCTCCGCCCCGCTCCGGGAGATCTGCTCCGCCCATGCCTGCTGCGTCCTCATCTCCGGCACCCTCTCGCCGGTCGAGGGCTTCCGGAAGTATTACTTCGGGGACCTCGCGGTGACCACCCTCTCCCTGCCAAACGCCTTCCCGAGGGAGAACCGGCTCATCTGCGGGGCGACCGACATCACCACGGCGTACTCGATGCGGCAGAATAAGGAGAACACCGGCCGGGTCGTCGGGTACATCAGTGCCTTCGGGTCGCTGAAAGGCAACCGGGCGGTCTACTTCCCGAGCTACCAGATCCTCGAGTCGTACGCGGAGCTCGCGGTCCCCCTGCTGAAGGGGAGGAAGGTCTTCGTCGAGCCCCGCGCCTCGGCCGATGCGGGGGCGGCCCTCTCCGAGTTCCTCTCCCTCCCGGCGCAGGGGAAGTCGGGGATCCTCTTTGCCGTCTGTGGCGGGAAGTGGAGCGAGGGGCTCGACTACCGGGGCGAGATGCTTGACGGCGCGATGGTCATCGGCCTGCCGCTCGCGCCGTTCAACCGGGTCCGGAAGATGATGATCGAGTATTTCCGGCACAAGTTCGGGGACGAGGGGGAGTTCCTCTGCTACACCCTGCCGGCCATCAACCGCTCCCTCCAGGCGCTGGGCCGGGTGCTCCGGACGCCGGAGGACCGGGGCGTCCTCGTACTCGGGGACCGGCGGTTCCTCGAACGGCGGGTCCGGCAGGCGCTCCCCGCCTGGATACGGGAAGAGGTGATCGAGTGCGAGCTGCAGAAGTTCGGCGATGTCATTGCGGGATGGAAGTGAAACGCGGGATGGGAGATACAAAAACGGGAGGGGGACGGGGCGTGATGCGGGGATGCTGAGCGGCTCGTGCAGGTTCGGGCTCTGGTTCGTCCATGTCTGGTGGAGCGGGGATACGGTCCACCGGGTCAGGTTCGCGGCCACGGGTATCCCGGGCGACGTCCCGGTGCCTATCCGGCAGTACTGCGCCGGAAAGCCGGTCGATCTCACTGCCATCCCGAGCATAGCCCCGGACGACGATTCCGTGTACGGCCGGATATACAAACGGGTGCGGCAGGTCCCCTACGGGAAGACCGCGACGTACGGGGAGATCGCGGCAGCGGTGGGGACGGCCCCCCGGGTCGTCGGGCAGGCGATGGCCCGCAACCCGACGGCCCTCGTCATCCCCTGCCACCGTATCGTTGCGGCGAAGGGGATCGGGGGGTTCACCCCGCCGGTCGAGATCAAGGAAGAGCTCCTCGCGATGGAGAAGAGAACGCTTCGGAAAAACCGGCCGTCCGCGCAGGAACCGCCGGCGTAAATATGGTTTTTTATGGCTGCGTCAGACCTATACGGTATGGGCTCCAACTCCTGTGCATAAGAGCCCGCGTCCCTTCGACCGGCCTGAATGGAATTACTTATGCACGCCCTCATCCCCGATCCCCCGGCAGCCGGTGCAGGCCACCCTGCCGGGTTCTTCCGGGCAGGAACCGCCCCTGCGGCTGAGGCAGGACACGCGAAAATGAACGGATCGTCAGGGGGAAGGAGATGAGGTCGGCGATCATCCTCGCCGGCGGCGAAGCCCGCCGGGCAGACGGGAAAGAGAAATATTTTTTCACGTACCGTGGCCGGACCTTCATCGAGCGCCTCACCGGTTCGCTCCGCCAGGTGGTGGACGAGATCGTCATCGTCGCCCGCGACCCCGCCCAGTGCCGGCGGTTCGACCGCCTTCGCGGGGTCAGGTGCATCGCCGATATCCGGCCGGGCCTCGGCCCCATCGGCGGCCTCCACGCCGGCTCCCTCGAAGCGCGGGGGGAACTGGTCTTCGTCTCCGCGTGCGACATGCCCTGCATCGACCCGGCGGTCGTCCGCCACCTCTTCGACCGCATCGGCGACCGCGATGCAGCAATCCCCTGCTGGAACCGGGAGATGCTCGAACCCCTCCACGCGGTCTACCGGAGGACCGCCCTCCTCGCGTACCTCGAGAGCCACGAATCGCTCTCCCTCAGGACGATGGTGCGGGAGCTCTCCAGCCGCTACGTCCCGGTGGGGGAACTCCGGAAGATCGATCCCGGGCTCGTCACCTTCACCAACATCAACAAGATCGAAGAGCTCGACCGCATCAACTCGCGGGGCGATCCGGGCGGGACTGGAAACAAGCCGGAATAATAAACGGGATATATCAGGGGCAGATACATCCCGGGGCCTGATGAAAGCTATATAAGAATATATGCTATGAGATCATCGAATACTATTGTATAGTCTCACGGGCTCTCCAAGGGTGATCGTGCGACAGGAAACCGAACATGGAGCAACTGTCCAGCGAGAATGAAGAGATCCTCAGGCTCTTCATCATCGCCGCTGCGTGTATCGGCGCGGTCCTCTCCTCCATCTTCTCCCTCACCCACGGGATCTTCGATGTCTTTCCCTTCCTCTACATCCTCCCGATCATCCTCTGCGTCTACTTCTACCCGAAGCGGGCCGTGCTCTTCACCCTTGCGATCAGCATCACCTATATCGGCATCATCTACCTCCTCGGCACGGCGAGCCCGAACATCATCGCCATATCGACGGCGTGGTTTGCGATCTTCATCACCATCGGGGTCGTAGCCTCTTCCTATGCAAACGAGCTGGCAGAGGGGAGGCTGCGGATCCACGATATCCTCGAGAACTCGCAGGACGGCATCTTCTGTTTCGATCCCCGCACCCTGAAGATCCGGGAGATGAATGTCAAGTGCGCCGGCTGGCTCCGGTACGAGCGGCGGGACCTCGTCGGGAAGGAGATCTCGCTGATCTGGCCCGACGCCCAGGAGCGCAACCGGTTCCTCGCCGACGCGGCGGAGGAGAACGGCAACCGGGAGGCAGAGACCCTCTTCCGCGCAAAAGACGGGACGGTGCTGCGGTTCGTCATCTCGGCGGTGCTCGTCACCCGCGACCGGGTGCTCTGCTCGGCGATCGACATCACCGGCAGCAAGATCGTGGACGAGGAGATCCGGAAGACCCTCGACGACCTCGAAGACCAGGTGAAGGCCCGGACCGCCCACCTCGAGAAGATCAATGAAGAACTCCGGGCGGAGATCCTCGAGCACCGCAGGTTCGAGGCCCAGGTGATGCCGCGGAACACAGCAAAGAAAGAGGAGCGCAAATGAACTTCATGGCGCTGACGAAGCACCAGGTGTACTGGGGCTCTGCGATCATCCTCACCGTTGTCGTTGCGGTCGTCTCGACGATCTTCTCCCTCACCCACGGGATTTACGACGTATTCCCGTTCCTCTACTTCCTGCCCATCATCATCTTCGTCTACTTCCACCCGAAGCAGGGGGTCATCTTCTCGGTCTGCCTCTCCGCCGTCTACCTCATCCTCGTCTATTACTTCAGCGACTTCAACCCGGCGCTCGTCGCGGTCTCGACCGCGTGGTTCGTGATCTTCATCACCATCGGGGTCGTCACCTCTTCGTTCGCGGCCGGGCTCAAGGACGAGGAACGGAAGTACCGGGGGATATTCGAGAACTCGCAGGCGGGGATCTTCACCTTCGACCTCCCGACCCTCCGGATCCTCGACGTCAATATCAAGAGCGCCCGCATGCTGAAGTACAGCCGCGAAAGCCTCGTCGGCAAGGACCTCTCCCGCATCCTTCTCGAATCGGTGGAGCGGGACACCTTCCTGCGCCGGATCCGGGAGGACCGGCAGACGGGGGACGTCGAGCTCCTCTTCCACACGCAGGACGGCCTCGTCCGCCAGTTCCTCGTCTCGGCCTCGCTGACGCCGAATAATATCGTGATCACCTCCGCCATCGATATCACCGAGCGGAAGATGGCGGAACGGGTGATCCAGAAAGCCCGGGACGACCTCGAGGTCCGGGTAAAGGAGCGGACCGAGGAACTCCTCAAGGCAAACGACGAACTCAAGGCGGAGATCCAGGAGCGGAAGCGGTTCGAGGCCGCGATCCAGCTCGCGAACCGGAAGCTCAACACCCTCTCCTCCATCACCCGGCACGACATCCTCAACCAGATCACGGCGATCGTGATGTACCTCTCCCTGACGGAGGAGCTGGTGAACGATCCCGACGTGATCGCGAACATCCGCAAGATCGAGAAGATCACCGAGCTCATCCAGACCCAGATCCAGTTCACCCGCGACTACCAGGACATCGGGGCCGGCGCCCCGCAGTGGCAGGAGGTCTCCCAGGTCATTGCCGATTCGATCGCCGATTTCGACCTCGCAGGGCTCCGGGTGGAAAAAGAACTCGACGGCCTCGAGATCTACGCGGACCTCCTGCTCGGCAAGGTCTTCTACAACCTCGTGGAGAACACCCTCCGGCACGGCGAGCACGCAACGTTCGTCCGCTTCTCGTTCCGGGACACGGGGACGGGGATCACGATCGTCTGCGAAGACGACGGGGTCGGCGTGCCGGCGATTGCAAAGGAGCGGATCTTCAAGCGCGAGTACTACCGGAATACGGGGTACGGCCTCTTCCTCGCCGAGGAGATCCTCAGCATCACCGCGATCACGATCCGGGAGACCGGCGAGGAAGGGAAAGGGGCCCGCTTCGAGATCCTCGTCCCCCGCGGGGCGTTCCAGATCAGGACAAAGACCGGGACGCCGGGGCACGAAAAATGAGTCCCGGCCTTTTTTAACAGCTATACCAGAATCAGGAATTTTTTTTATAAAATTTTGGAAATGGTGATGGGGGCTAAATGCCCCCATACCCCCGCTTGTGAGGAACGCCGCCGCACCCGGCGGGGCGCCCCCGCGGCGGATCAATTACCAGTACAACCAATAAGAAAAACGGTAATTTTCCCCGCCGTGCAGCGAAGATGCTGATGCATCTTCTCGACCTCCTCCGTCAGTCCGCGGAGAGGCCCTGAGGCGGGTAGCCATCGTAAACACAGGTTTCTATCTGAAAAAATTTCACGGTAAGCAGCTTCACAGATTCCTCTTCCGCCCGCTGGCATCCCGCGTGTACTGGCCGAACTCGCTCTTGAGAAGGGTGTCGCCCGGGAATACCGGGCCGTCCCGGCAGCAGCGGAGGCCCGACGGGTCGATGCAGCAGGAGCCGCAGACGCCGACCCCGCACTTCATGTACCGGTGGAGGGAGAACTCGGCCCGGTGGGAGATCCCCTTCTCCTCGAGCTTCGCGAGCACCGCCCGCATCATGACCTCGGGGCCGCAGACCGCGATCCGGTCGTAGGCGCCGAGGTTCAGCTCGTCCATGAGCGCGGTGACAAAGCCCTGCTGGCCGAGCGTTCCGTCGTCGGTCGCGATCATGACGTCGGTGCACTCGTCCAGCAGGTCGACGAAGAGGAGCTCGGTCTCGGTCCGTGCGCCGAGGAGGAGTGTCATGACGCAGTCGGACCGGGCAAGCGGGAGGAGCGGGGCGGCGCCGACCCCCCCTGCAATGGCGAGGACCTTCTCCCCCTTCGAGAAGCCGTTCCCGAACGGCCCGCGGATCCCGAGCAGGGCGCCCTCTGAGAGCCCGAAGAGCGCGGCCGTCGCGTCCCCGGCATTCTGGACCGTGATGCTGTTCTCCGATGAGAGCGCCATCGGGACCTCGTCGACGCCGGGGACCCAGACCATCACGAACTGCCCCGGGTTGAAGGCGAACTGCCGGTCGAAGAAGAAGGTCCGGATCGACGGGGTCTCGCGCTTGATCCGGACGATCGTCACCGGCGCGGGGAGGGCCTCATCCATGGGCGCACCCCACGATCTCTTCCGGCGGGATGCCGTCCTTCGCGTACAGTTCCGAACGGATCGTCTCGAAGATCTTCACGTCGCGGTGCACGGCGCTGCCGATCTCCACCGCGGCCGCCCCCGCCATCATCATCTCGATTACGTTGTCCGCGGTCGATATGCCGCCGCAGCCGATGATCGGGATCCGGCAGGCTTCGTAGAGCTCGTACACGCAGCGGACGGCAACGGGGAAGACCGCGCCCCCCGAGAGGCCGCCGAACCGGTTGCCGAGGACCGGGCGGCGCAGCGCGGTCGAGATCCGCATCGCCTTCACCGTATTGATCGCGACGATCGCGCTCGCGCCCCCGCGTTCGGCGGCCTTCCCTATCGCGGCGATGTCCGTCACGTTCGGGGTGAGCTTGACCCACGCGGGGACCCCGCACCCGCTCACCGCACGGGTGCATGCCTCCACGAGGCCGGGGTCGGTGCCGATCGCGGAGCCGTACCCTTCCGCATGCGGGCAGGAGAGGTTCAGCTCGAACCCGGCGGCCTGCGCGGAGAACCAGGAGGCAACCGCAGCGAATTCCTCCGGGCTGCCGCCGAAGATGCTCACGATCACCGGTCTCTTCGCGAGCGGCGCGAGCTCCTCGGCGAAGTCCTTCGAGGGGTTCGGGAGGCCCATCGCGTTCAGCATCCCGTCGCCGAGGACCACGACGCAGGGGCCCGGGTGCCCGTCCTTCGCCACCGGCCCGATCGACTTGGTCACTACGCCGCCGGCCCCGAGCGAGAGCATCCGTGCAAGGGAAGACCCGGTCGTACCAAGGACTCCGGCAGCGAGGAGAAGGTGGTTCTCCAGCGCGACTCCGCCGGCGGTTACGGGCCCGGGCCTGATCGATACCATCGATTAAGAAAATGGTCGTTATTAATTATTAGCATACCCATACTCTAACCGTATGCGGCTGGCAGTAATCGGGGTGGGCAGGATCGGCGGGGAGGTCGCCTATCTCGCTGCGGTTCTCGGTCTTGCGGACGAACTCGTCCTCTGGGACACCGCCGCCGACCTCTTAAAGGCGCAGGCCCTCGACCTGCGGCACACCGGCCTCGGTATACCGGTCGACACCGATACCCGGCTCATCCGGGACGCGGACATCTGCGTCTTCTCGGCAGGCCTCCCGCGGAACCCGTCGGTCCGGACCCGCGCCGACCTCGTCAGCGTCAACCTCCCCGTGGTTGAGGACACGACCGGCCTCATCGCCGGGTTCTCCGGCGTCCTCGTCACGGTGACCAACCCGATGGACGTCAATAATTTCTACCTCTGCAAAAGGCTTGGTATCGACCGGGGCCGGTGCATAGGTTTCGGCGGGCAGCTCGACGGCGCACGGTTCGCCCTCGCGCTGGAAGAGCGCGGGATCCGGATCGGGACCGGTAACGGCAGCCATGCCTGCGTGCTGGGCGAGCACGGCGAGCACCAGGTGCCGGTCTTCTCCCGGGTTGCCCCGGCCGTCGGCCCCGACCGGCGGGACGAGATCCTCGCCGCGCTCCGCGGAGCGAGCATGGAGGTCATCAAAGGAAAGGGGGGGACGGTCTTTGGCCCGGCATGGCACATCGCGACCCTCATCCGCAGGATCGCGACCGACAGCCGGGAACTCACCGCATGTTCCGCGGTGCTCGGGGGCGAGTACGGCATCTCGGGCTGCTCCCTCGGCGTCCCCGCCCGGGTCGGTCGGGAGGGGATCCGCACTATCGAGGAGTGGAAACTCGACGACTGGGAGGCCGGGAAGATGGAGGAGGCGGGGGCCTTCATGGCAGAACTCTGCAGGAAAGCGGTGGGCTGATGGCAGCGGACTCCGGCGGGGGAGGGGCGGCGGCGCCCGCGGCCCGGACCCTCGATTCGTTCTCCGGTATTTCGATCGCCATCAACCAGGTCGAGTACAGCAGGGCGGCCGGCGGCCCGGTCATCCACATCTTCGGCCGCGACGCAGCCGGCAGGGCGGCAAGGATCGATGTCACCGGTTTCCGGCCGTACTTCTATATCACGGCCGATGAGGCGATCTCGAAGACTCCCCCCCCGCAGGCGACCCTTGAGCCCGGTACGGCCTACACTTCGATCCGGGGAGAGCAGCTCCGCAGGCTCTACACCCAGCAGCCGGGCGACGTCCGCGATGCCAGGGAGCGGTACCGGCACTTCGAGGCCGATATCCCCTTTGCCACCCGGTTCATGATCGACTGCGGCCTGACCGGCGGGGTCTCCGCCCCTTCCGCGAATGTGGACTACAAGGAGCTCGCACCGGCCGGGGTGGACGCCCCTGCCCGCACCTGCATGATCGATATCGAGTGCGAGGACGAGCGGGGCTTTCCCGACCCCCAGCGCGACGCGATCATCTGCATCACCTGCTACGACTCGTTCCTGTCCGATTACGTGACCTTCCTCCTCGCAGGGGGCGGTACCCCGGAGACGATCGCCGCGCAGCAGACCGCGGGGGGCCTCGCCAACGGCTGCTTCCGGAAGAGCACCCACACGATCTGCACCTACGGAGACGAGACCGCGATGCTCCGGGCGTTCGCCGCCTACATCGCTGAACGCGACCCCGACGTTCTCTCCGGCTGGAACTTCGTGGACTTCGATATGCCCTATATCACCGGGCGGATGGAACGCCTCGGCCTCCAGTCGTCCCAGCTCGCCCGCCTCACCGGGATGACCGAACGCAACGCCCTCCGCGGCCGGGCGCTCTTCGATCTGCTCACCGCGTACAAGAAGATGCACCTGAGCCAGAAGGAGTCGTACCGGCTCGACGCGGTCGCCCTCGAGGAAGTCGGCGAGCAGAAGGTGCGGTACACGGGGACCATCTCCGACCTCTGGAAGACTCAGCCCGCGCTCCTCGTGGAGTACAACTTCAAGGACGTCGAGCTCTGCGTCAAGATCAACGGGAAGGACAATATCGTGGAGTTCTACCGCGAGATCGCCCGGTACGTCGGCTGCCCGCTCGACAAGACCCTCAACTCGTCGAGCGTCGTCGACGTCTACGTGCTCAGGAAGGCATTCGGGCGGTACGTCCTCCCTTCGAAGGGCTTTGCGAATGCCGAGGAGTTCGAGGGCGCGACCGTCTTCGAGCCGAGCAGGGGGGTCCGGGAGAACGTCGTCGTCCTCGACCTGAAATCCCTGTACCCGATGGCGATGATGACGATCAACGCTTCGCCGGAGACGAAGGACCCCAACGGGGAACTGAAAGCCCCGAACGGGATCCGGTTCCGGAAGGAGCCGGACGGCCTGACCCGGAGCATCATCGCGGAGCTCTTAAAGGAGCGGGACCAGAAAAAAGCGCTCCGGAACACGTTTGCCTTCGGCTCGCCTCAGTACGTCCTCTACGACATGCAGCAGAACGTGCTGAAGGTGATCATGAATACGTACTACGGCGTGAGCGGGTACCCGCGGTTCCGGCTCTTCGACCGGGAGATCGGCTCCGCGGTCACCTCGGTCGGCCGGGCGATCATCGAGCACACCCGGCGCGTCATCGAGCAGCAGGGCTACAAGGTCATCTACGGGGACACGGACTCCTGCATGGTCCAGCTCCCGAAAGAGTGTACCAAGGAACAGACCATCGCGACCGCACGGGCCATCGAGGCGAAGCTCAACGAGAGCTACAGGGAATTCGCAAAGAAGGAGCTGAACGCCGACATGCACTTCTTCTCCATCAAGTTCGAGAAGATCTACGAGCGGTTCTTCCAGGCGGGAAAGAAGAAGCGGTACGCGGGGCTGCTGAGCTGGAAGGAGGGCAAGGACGTGCACGAGACCGATTTCGTCGGCTTCGAGATCCGGCGGAGCGACACCCCGCAGATCACGAAAGTCGTCCAGCAGAAAGTGATGGAGCAGATCCTTGAGGGCGCCGGTTACGACGAGATCAAGAAGTACCTCATCGAAGTGATCAACAAGTACCGGGCGGGGAAATACACGCTCGACGAGGTGGGCATCCCCGGCGGCATCGGCAAGGGGCTCCACGAGTACGAGACCGACGACGCTCAGGTCCGGGCCGCAAAATATGCAAACATCCACCTCCATACCGAGTTTGGCAAGGGGAGCAAGCCAAAAAGGGTCTATATCCGGTCCGTTACCAGCAAGTACCCGAAGACCGATGTCCTCGCCTTCGAGTACGGCGACCAGGTGCCGAAGGAGTTCGTCGTCGATTGGGAGCTGATGCTCGAGAAGACCATCAAGCAGCCCATCTCCCGGATCATCGAGGCGCTCGGGTGGGACTGGAACGACGTCGACCCGTCCCGGACCACGCTCGCGCAGTGGGGGCTTGGGTGAGGGAGGCAATTTTTTTATCCAGCATATATTTTTTAATCCTATTGAAATGATAAAAAATCAAATTGAAATATCTATTATTATAGAGTGTTATTCATGATCGTTTACTATCATTGCTAAAGGGATTATCAAAGATTATCATAAATCAGAATAACAGGGCGAACA